>JAQVGE010000073.1 GCA_028696935.1 Minisyncoccota bacterium
CATCATTCAATAGAACTGCTGATAAATATTGACCTTTTCGTGGTAATGCTTTTTCTGTTTTTAGTTTCAATACAAGTATTCCATCTTCAAATTTTACAAACTGACTTGTGAAGACCTCCTCTTGTTCAATAAGAGCAGTTGCCTTCTGTAAAACCAGTTTTAAATAATTATCCGATTGAGTCTTTAGCTCAAGGTCTAAAAGTTTAATATGTTCTGTTCTATCAAGCATAATTTAGTATTCATCATCAAATGAAGCAGAAATGAATCCCTCATTAAGGTTGTTCATTCCAAGTCTGTTTAGGAGATTATGTGCAGAATGATTAGGGTCTTCGACTACGAATTTCGTATTTGTTACATATTGGAATGCTTTTGCTAACATACCCAAAAACTTACCATTGATGTGGTTTGTATCAATTTGAAGTTGAATTAAGCTATTAGCTTCAAAGATACTATTCAAAGTCACTGGCTTAACATCATAGCCATTATATACAAATAATTGATTTTTGGCATCTTGACACAATAATTCGAATTCATTTGCTGCAAGGAATATATCCCCCCATTTCGCACTTTTTACAACAATATCAATATATTCACCATTCTTTTTAATTTTCCCACAAACTGAAGCGTAACCTACATTAGGATTCCATTCAGATACATCGTAACCTTCATCTCCCTTTTTCAATAAATAGCTTTTAACTGCAATTCTTGCTTCAAGATTTGCTCTGATTTTATCTTCTTCTGGAACTTGGTTTGTTTTTTTAGGAGATTTATCAGGTGAGGATTTTAGGTCTCTATTTTCTTCTTCTAGTTCTCTAACCTTACGTTCAAGTTCATTTACCTTTGCTAATCCTTTATTGATTAATGGTTTTATATCTGTTTCAAACAAATCCTCGTCTGCTGCATTTTGAATTAATAGTTCAATAGAAGACTTATTCCCATTAATATAAAGAGTTTCATTGTCTTCATCATACCAAAAATCGTTTTCAAATTTCTCTGCAACTATTTGTTCATCATATTGTAAAATGTATGGCATTTCATTTTGAAATATTCTAATTTCAAATGAATCATTTTCATCACGCCAATTCGAATAACCCTCATCATCCCATTCCACGCTATTTTCATTTAGTTTTTCAACATCAACAGACCAATAATCCTCTAAATCCCATCCCAGTTTATCAATTATTGCATCCAGTAGCTCAACTTTTATTGGTTCATCAATTACCTTATCTTCCCAAATCTCTGATTCTACCAACCATTTTAAAGTATTCTCCAATAGAAATGCGTTTAAGGAGTTACTTACATTAATTTCATCCTTTGTAATAGTTTCATCTTCATCATAAAGAGATTTCCTTAGATTAACAATTTCTGAATCATCGAAATGAATACCCAGTACTTTTAAGAATGAAATATTTGCCTCATCTTTTGCCCATTCCTGAATCCAATCTGGTGCAACTTCATCAGACAATAAAATTTCATCGTCATCTACAAAGATTATGCTATTCGGATTGAAACCAAGAATTTTTTCAGTTTCAGTATCTCCAAGTTTTGACCAATCATCAATTTCTTCAAAGTCGCGCCTGCTTTCCTTTCCTCTTTTGTTATATTCTTCGAATAAATAGTTGAGAAAATCAGTACATTTTCTTTCATCTAAATTTTCATCAATGTAATTACAAACAAAGATACCATCTTCATCAAAGGCAGGTTTATAAAGAAAAATGCAACTATCGCTGACTTTAAAAATTGGGTTTTCATCCTTAATCTTTAGCAACTTTGAAAGCCCTTTATATTGCTCACCAATTGCACCAGTTTCACTTAGAAATGAAAATGGTTTGGCATACCATACCTCATTTAGTTTGTATGTTTGATTGTTTGAAGCGTAAATCTGGAAATCATCAAATTTAGACCATCCCGACTGTAATTCATATAAAAGACAAAAAGCAATCTGTTCAGCAGTTTCAAGGGTATTATTCTCAAGCGACTCAAATAATTCATCAGCAAGTTTTTCAGCAAGGTCGTCCTCTTCAATCTCAATAGAGAGTAATTTATCGATTTTAGTTTTGGGTAGTTCAAGTCTCTTAAAATTGGCTACAATTGTTTCAAGTTGCTCAGCTTTAGCAAAGTTGTCAGAGTCGGGTAATATTTCTGAAACTTTGATATTGTATATTTTATCATCAATGTCAAATCTGACCTCGTTACCGGTAACAATTTCTTCTAATTTAAATTCTGTATCATCATCGCAAATTATAATTTTCTGCTTTATTTCTTCAAGTTCTTCGTCTTCAAACTGTGTTATGATATTTGAAACCACAATATATTCAAAACTGCTTTTGTCAAATGAACTCTTGTTTTCAATCCTTATCTCAGGTAAATTTGACAAATATGATTTAATAACTTCCTTATGTTTCAATAGTGGCAAAAACTCAACCGCTAAATCATTAATATTTTCAAGTCGCTCAATTATTTCCTCATAAAGTTCTTGATTTCGTTTGATACCTTCAAAAGATTTGAAGTCTTGTAAAGCTGATGGTAAAAGATAAAAAGTATCTTCTAAATATTCATTGATAAATTCAATTAATATAGAATCTTCTGAAAAGTATTGAATTTTTGAATCATTGCATTCCCAGTCAATTTCATTTCCAGATTCATAAAAAACTCCTTTCGAAAAAAGTTTAGCCTCTGCTTTTTGACAATATCTCAGCAATTCATATGCTTCTGGCTTTTCTAGCGAGCAATCTGAAAGATGGTCTAATAATTTGTCATTATCTGTTTTAAAAGGACTTTCAGCCAAGTACTTTAAAACTTTTTTTGATGGTGTCTTAAATCCAGTAACTTTTTCTATAGAGCTTTTTAAGGATGGGTAATCCATAATGGAGTTAAAAACTTCATTATGGAAAACCTCTGAAGTTGGGTAGAAACCTTCAATTGTAAAAATGTACGCTTTTTTATTTAATACCAGAGATTTATGGGCTTCTTCATCAAAATAGTTTTTTACAGTAGAATAAAATTCACCAATGTTTAAATCATCAAATTCATTGGCTTCTATTAACTCGTCCCAAAGTGGATAAATTATAGATGGGTAAATTTCATCTGCTTGCAACAAATACTCTTCAAGTTCTTCAAAGAATTCACTTCTTAGAATTTGATATTTGATAAACCATTTTTCAACCTTGATTGAAGGGCTTATTAATATGTTCAAGGGGCAAATTTCCATTTCAGTATTGGAAAACAATTCCCACTCCTTTAAAGATTTGTCTCCAACATTATAAAGTTCCTTTACAGCAATGAATATTCGTTTTTTACTTTCAGGGTTTAAACTGTTTTCAGAAGTTGCAGATTTTATGAAATCATCAAAGACCTTTTTTTCATTAATGGTTTTTAGATATAGGATTTTTTTACTAGCTGCTTCTGAAATGTTTTTGAAATTGGAAATATTAATTTCCGTTGTTATTATTTCTAATTCATTAAAAATGTCCTTTATTTCGTGCGTTTTTTCAAAAAGGCATAACACTTTTGGATTTGAAGCGATTTCATTGATTGAATAGTAATAATCATCGGTGCATTTTAAAAATTGTAAATCAAAGAAATTTTCATCAGGAATATCCTTTTCTAATTCACTTATAAAGAGATCATAATCCTTTTCATTAGCATTTAAAATCCATTCATTTATGGCATCAATGTCTCCATTTTCTATCAATGATGAAATTGACATTTTTTCAATGCCCAACTTTTCTTCATTTTGTGCTTCCTTAATAATTGCTTCGTCTTCTTTAAAATCCGTCCAATAAAACCAATCTTTTTCTACTCCCCAATCTCTTGGATTTATTGAAAGTGCAGTTTTCTTAATTGCGACAAATTTTGGTGTTGTCTT
The DNA here is from genome assembly GCA_028696935.1 of Minisyncoccota bacterium. The sequence goes on from JAQVGE010000073.1 coordinate 3,869, forward strand.
GTAACCATTCTTTGTTGGAATATTCTCGTTCAAAAACTTCATTAAACCATCAAATAACACTTCATTTATCCATTCTTTTTTGGATTTTTTAGATAATAAAATATTTGCATAAATATTAATAAATTCCTTTTCATCAGTACCCTTGATTTCGTTAAATTTTATTTTAAGTTTATCAGTTATTATTGATAACAGGGACCTATTAATTGGATTATCTTTTTGTAATTCTTGGCGACTAACTTGATTATCAAATGCATTGCTATGTATCATAAATCGAAATTCATGAATCTCGCTAACCATAGGGAAAAAATTGTAAAAATTAGGGCTATTGACAAAATCGTTTCCATCTCTATAATTTGGATAATATCCAAAATTCACATTGATATCCGATTGTTTTTTAGGATTTATCTTTAAGTAGTCCTTTGATTCAAAAGGTATTACTATGTCCTTGATCATTTTTAATGGTTTACGTCCAATAGCTTCATTATTGATGTAAACCTTTGAAAGCTTTGAAAATGTATTTAGAGAGTAAGCTATACCTCTTTCGAGTTCTGCTCTGTTTTTATCAATATATTGCTTTTTGCCATTCCCAAGTTTTAAGAAAAACATTGAACCTTGAGATAGAGTTTTTATGTTTATTTTGTTTTCCTCAATATTTAAAATGACGTATTCAATAAATTCACTAAGTTCATCATTAGAGAAAAGTATATCATCAGCATAGTCTAAGTTTTTAACTCTTTCACCGGGATTAGTTGGAAAATTTGTCAGGCAAATTTTAAACAACCAAGCTGAATTTTTATATACTTCTGGATTTATTTTGTAAGTCGCAATTGAGAATGAACTTTTTAAAAAGTCTTTTATCTCTTGGGGCTTTGACCAGCTAAAAACAACTGGGCCTTTATATTCTTTGACTAATTCTTCAACTCCATCATCTTTACCAACTAACCTATGTGTCAATTTAAAACCTACCCCAAAACTACCAATCTCAACATTTCCTTTGTTGCTTTGTCCAAAATTCAATAATGCCTTGACATCAGATTCGTTAAAAGGCTTTCCGTTATTAATTGCTAAAAAATATTTTTCATTGTAGAATATATAAAAGTGTGTTGACTCACAGTCAACAGCATTTTGTATAAATTCATAAATAGCTTGTTCATCAGCAGCAACTTTAACAGCAGTGGATGCTAAAAACCTTGCTGGTTCTTCCTTTATGCCATGATACATTCCAAAAAAACCTTTTATGTCTTCTTTGTTATATGTTCCAACAAAGTGTTCATCTACATACTTATTATACCGTGTATCTGGCTTTTCCATTTTTATGGAAGTCCGAAAATTTCTAATACTTTTAATGAACATAATTTATGATTTTATT
>JAQVGE010000074.1 GCA_028696935.1 Minisyncoccota bacterium
CTGAAACCAAGGCAATCACGACGGGCGCCCGCAAGCTGCACGTCAATCCGCATCCGGCTTATGTCGCGGGCAACCGCTACGGCATGGCCGATACGTCGCTGTCGTGGGCGGCGTTCCAGCAGGGGCTGTCTGCCGCAATGACGGCGCCCACACTCACGACCTGATGATTGAGATTTCCTCAACTTTTTACCCACTGCCATAACGAAAGGATCGAACGATGGCCAATCTCGCAGGCTTTGACGCCTCCCAAGTACCCGAGCAACAAGAGTTCTCCGCGCTGCCCGAAGGGCAATACGTGGTGATCGCCACCGCTTCCGAAATGAAGCCCACCAAGTCAGGCACCGGTCAGTTCCTGCAATTCACCTTTGAAGTGCTGGACGGCCCGCAGAAGGGGCGCAAGCTCTGGGCACGCTTGAACCTTGTCAACCCGAACCAGACCGCCGTGGATATTGCGCAGCGCGAACTGGGCGCCATCTGCCGCGCTGTGAATGTCATCAAGCCCAGCGATTCGGCTGAACTGCACAACAAGCCCATGCTCATCACCGTGGCCGTTGAGATCGACGACCGCAAACGCGAGAGCAACATCATCAAGAAGTACGAGCCGGTATCTGCTGGCGCTGCTACCTCTGTGGCTGCCCCAGCTTCTGCCGGTGGCGCACCGTGGGGAGGCCAAGCCGCCGCCCCCGCCGCTGCCCCGGCTGCCGCTGCTGGCACGCCCCCCTGGGCACGCTAACCACCCAACAAGGCCGAAAGCGAATGCCGGCGCACTGGGGGTTCCCGGTGCTGGCCATCCGGTGCAGCGAGTAGGCCGCCAACTTCCATAGGAGATTGACGTGCAACAACCATTCAACCCGGCCTCTGTGCCGATCAACTACACCCTGAATTTCCAGCAGGTCAATCTGCTGCTGGAAGGACTGGGCAAGCTGCCACATGAGCGCGTGGAGCAGCTTTACACCGCCATGCGCAGCGTGGCCCTGCAAGCCTTGCAGGATGCCGAGCAGGCCCACAACGAGGCAGCCGCACGCGAAGCTGAAGCCGAGCGCGTTCGTGCCCTGCCCCCGGAAGCAGTGGAGGTATCGGCATGAGCACCCAGACCCGCATCTATCTGGTGACGGACACCGAATCCGGGAAGAAGCGCCTGGTTCGCGCCAGCAACCAGCCGCAAGCCGTGCGCCACGCCGCCCGCAACAAGTTCTCCGTGGAAGTGGCAGGGCAAGACGACCTCGTTTCCCTGGTGGCGACTGGCTGCCCGGTCGAGGAAGCCGGCGCCGACGAGCAACCCGAAGCGCAGGAGGCCCAGCAATGAACCGCTACATCGGAACCAAGCTCATCAACGCCAAGCCCATGAACCGCGCAGAGTACAACGCGCTGCGTGGCTGGGCCGTGCCTGCGGACGAGAACCCGGACGACGCCGGTTATCTGGTCGAGTACATCGACGGCGGCAAGGCCAACCATCCCGACTTTGCTGGCTACATCTCCTGGTCGCCCGCTGATGTGTTCGACCGCGCTTACCGCCCGGTTGTCGGCATGTCCTTTGGCGATGCCATTGCCGCCCTCAAGGCTGGGCAGAAGGTGGCCCGCACCGGATGGAACGGCAAGGGCATGTGGCTTGTTCTTGTGCCCGGAACTGCTGACGCAGAACTGCGCGAAGGCACCACGTACCGCAACGCCCTGCAATCCGATCGTTGCGAAATTCTGCCCCACATCGACATGTGGACAACCAACGCCGAAGGCCGACGCGCCATGTTGCCGGGATGGCTTGCCTCCCAGACGGACATGCTCGCCGAGGGCTGGCAAATCATTGAATGAAAGGAATCACCATGGTTCGCTCTATCACTGACACCCTGCGCCATCTTGAGGCCGGATGCCTGATCGACGAAGCCAGCGAGAAGCTGGCCGAACTGGTCAAGGCTGTTGATGCCACCGGCAAGACAGGCACCCTGACGCTCACCCTGAAACTGCGCAAAGCAACGGCTGGTGCCCTGGCCGTCACCGGCAACGTCGCCATCAAGAAGCCTGCCGAACCTGCCATCGAGTCGCTGCTGTTCGCCACGCCCGAGGGCAATCTGCTGACCGAAGATCCCCGTCAAACCAAGCTTGACTTGAAGCCCGTCGCCGTCGAGGCGAAGGAACTCAAGCAAGTCAGCGCCGCATAAGGAATCAACATGGACACCAACAACGCTCAAGTCATTCTGGACGCTGGCGCGTCCCTCGTCGATCCCGTGCGCGAGCATGGCGGCATCCCGTATGTCGCACTGCCCGATGGCTACTCGGTCAATGATCTGGAAAACCTGCTTCCGCAACCGGCACGCAAGCGGGCCAAGGTGGTGATGCTGGACTCGCCCAGCTTCATCGCCTACGCCAAGAAGCACGGCAGCCTGGACAACTGCACCCTGTACGCCGACGTGGATTACGACAGCAGCAAGTGCAGCATCGTGGCCGTCGTCGATGACCACGGTTCCGATGTGGATCAACCCCGCTGGCGTGACCACACGGCAACCTTCCAGCCCAAGCTGTCGCACGAGTGGCGCCGCTGGTCGCAGTTCAACGGCCAAGCGCAGGATCAGGCCAAGTTCGCCGCCTTCATCGAGGACAACATGGCTGACATCGCCAGCATCGAAGGCATGCCAACGGCTACCGACATGCTGCAAATGGCGCTGGCCTTCGAGGCGAACAGCGACAAGCGGTTCAAGAAGCGTATCGACCTGCAATCGGGCGGGGCCGCACTGGAGTACGTCGACCAGCAGGATGAAAGCACCAGCGCCAAGATGCGGTTCTTCGAGCGATTCACCATCGGCATCCCGGTATTCCAGGGCAGCACGGCGGCTTACCCCATCGAGGCACGTCTGAAATACCGCCAGCAGTCCGACAAGCTGGTGTTCTGGTTCGAGTTGATCCGGCCTGATCGTGTGTTCAAGCAGGCTGTCACCGACGAGATCGAGCGCATCCACGAAGCCACCGGCTTCATGCTTCTGTATGCAACGCCGGCCTGTAACCCACTCGCATGGGCGGGCTGGCCAGACAAACGCCACCCGCCCATCGCACCCACGAATGAAGGACTGAACGATGGATTACGGAATCACGGTCATTGACATGCTCAAGCACGTCGAGGCCAACAAGACGCCAGAGAACATGACGATGCTGGTGCGCAGCCTGTCGCTGGGCATCGCTGCTGCAAGCTTCATGGTCAATAGCATGGACGCGCAGGATGAATTGCTGAACAACCTGTTCGCCGCGATCAGGAGCGAAGCCAAAGACCTGTACATCTCGCGCCACAACGGATGCTCGCAGGCCGACTATCTCAAGCACGTTTACACACCGGAGACGCCCAATGCCTGACATTTCCGACTTCACCGATCCGGTGGTCGCAGCGATCTACGAGCAGTACGAGAAGCGCGGAGAAACCGAAAAGGCGCGCACCTATCTGGGCGCCTCGATCATCGGCAAGGAATGCAAGCGGGCGCTGTGGTACGCCTTCCGCTGGGCCAGCACAGAGAAATTCGACGGGCGCATGCTGCGCCTGTTCCAGACCGGGCACCTGGCCGAGCCGCGTTTCGTCGCAGACCTTCGCGCCATCGGCGCCACCGTGCATGACGTTGATCCAGCCACCGGCAAGCAATTCGGCTTTGCCCACTTCGGCGGTCACATGCGCGGGCACATGGATGGCTGCGCCGTTGGCATCCCGACAGGCGGACAGAAGTGGCACGTGCTGGAATTCAAGACCCATTCGGCCAAGTCGTTCGGCACGCTCAAGAAGGACGGCGTGAAGAAGGCCAAGCCAGAGCACTACGCCCAGATGATGTGGTACATGGGCAAGTCTGGCATGGATCGCGCCCTGTACCTGGCCGTGAACAAGGACACCGACGAGCTTTACTCCGAGCGCATTGAGTTCGATCAGGTCGAGTACGAGAAGATTCTTGCCAAGGCCGAGAGCATCATCTTCGCCGCCGAGCCGCCGCCCAAGATCAGCGACGACCCAAAGTTCTACATCTGCAACTGGTGCTCGCACAATGACGTGTGCCACGGCAACCGGACGCCGGCCCTGTCGTGCAGGACGTGCGTGCATTCAACGCCAGAGCGCGAAGGCGATGGCCGCTGGTCATGCGCAAAGCACGGCCCGGAAATCCCCGTTCATGCCCAGCGCACTGGCTGCACCAGTCATCTTCCCCTGCCGTTCTTGATTACCTACGCCACCGCCATTGATGCGGGCGACGGCTGGATCATGTTCCAGCGCAAGGACAACCCGGACAAGCAGTTCATCGTCACCGACGAGGCGACGGCGCTTCCTGCCGATCTTCCCTTGCAGCAGTACATCTACGCCAGCAAGGAAATCAGCGCGGCCAAGGATCACCGGGCTATTTGCGACCCGGAGATTGAGAAATTCCGTACTGAGTTCGGCGCATCAATCGCCGGTTAATGAAAAACACAGCTTTTCTCGATCATGGCCAAGAAGCGCAAGCCCAGCGAAGAAGTAGCCGCTGCCCAGTGCTACGGAAAACACCGCTACGACAGCGCCCCACTGGCGCACAGCGTAGCCAAGCAGCAGAGGCGGCGCGAGGAATCGCGTGTCGTGGTCTATCGCTGCCAAACCTGCGCGGGCTGGCATATCGGGAACAAGAGACCAAAGAGCTATTGCAAGGAGCGCGAGGAATGAAGAAATGCAGCATCACTGGCTGCGGCAAGCACGCAGCGGTACGCGAACTGTGCGGAATGCACTACGCGAGATTGAAGCGCCACGGCACTACAGATGCCCCGGCGAAATTCTTTGGTACGCCTGAACAGCGGTTCTGGACAAAGGTTGATAAGTCGGACGGATGCTGGGAGTGGAAGGCCAGCAAGCACCACGACGGCTACGGCCTGTTCAATGCCGGCCCTGCTGGCTATGTCATGGCCCACCGCTTTTCGTTTGAGATGCACCACGGCCAGATACCTGACGGCATGTGCGTCTGCCACCACTGCGACAACCCGGCATGCGTGAATCCGGCCCACCTGTTCATCGGCAGCCACAAAGAGAACATGGACGACCGAGACGCCAAAGGGCGCGTGGCCGCTGGCGAAGCAAGCGGAGTTGCCAAGCTGTCAGAGTCGGAAGTCATGGCCATCCGTGAGGACTCCAGAACAACGCGAGAGATTGGCGCCCAGTACGGCATTTCAAATTCTCACGTGTCGCTCATCAAGCGCAACAAGTCGTGGAGGCACGTAGCATGAAGCCGACA
>JAQVGE010000075.1 GCA_028696935.1 Minisyncoccota bacterium
ATTGATGCGAGAGAGTGGAGTCCTTTAGTTGAAGGAAAAGGAAAGAAAGAAACAGATGACATCTTCTGGTTTAGAGAATTGGAACTTGAACTACCATCAACCACATTTTATTTTGAAGGTGGGCTTGTTTCTCTAGTAAAGTTTTATAATAAATTAGAAAAGCCAATTCATAAAACTGTTTTTTATGTTGAACGAGAAATTGATGAAGTCGGAGTTGAAGTTGCCTTGCAGTATGTTGATGATATTAGTTCTGAGATAGTTCCTTTTGCTAATAATATTCATAATCCAGAAGGAGGAACACATATAACTGGTTTTAAAACAGCCCTAACTCGTGTTTTAAATACTTATTCAAAGAAGAATAATATTATAAAAGAAAGTGATGGTGGTTTTACTGGGGATGACGTTTTAGAGGGGCTAATGGCTGTTGTTTCAGTTAAACTTCGGGAAATTCAATTTGAAGGTCAAACTAAAGGTAAATTAGGCTCAACTGAAGCCCAAGGGGCAGTTGCGACTGTGTTTGGAGAAGCTTTTTCAGCTTTTCTTGAAGAAAACCCTGATGAAGCTAAAGCTATCATAAACAAATCTATTCTTGCCCTAAGAGCTAGAAAAGCGGCTAAAGCGGCTAAGGATTCTGTTCTTCGAAAAGGAGCTCTTGAAGGAATGACTCTACCTGGTAAACTAGCCGATTGTCAGGTAAAGGATGCTGAAAGAGGGGAACTTTTTATTGTTGAGGGAGATTCCGCTGGTGGTACTGCGAAAATGGGTCGTGATAGAAAAACCCAAGCAATTTTGCCACTCCGAGGAAAGATTTTAAATGTTGAAAGAGCTCGTCTTGACCGAATGCTTGGCTCTGATCAAATTAAAAACTTGGTTATTGCGATGGGTACTTCAATTGGAGATACTTTTGATATTGAAAAGATGCGCTATCATAAAATAATTATCGCAACAGATGCTGATGTTGATGGAGCACATATTAGAACACTAATCTTAACTCTAATGTATCGATATTTTAGAGATGTCTTAGATGCAGGCTATGTTTATATCGCCCAACCTCCACTTTTTAAAATAAAGAAAGGAAAAGAAGTTTTCTATGCCTATTCAGATGAAGAAAGAGATAAAATTATCGGGAAAGATGCTGTTTCGATAGAAGAACTTTTAGCTGAATCAGCAAATGAAGAAGAGAATTCAGATAATGATAATCAAGAAGAAGAAAAAGAAGAGGTTGAAGAAAAAAATAAAAAAGGTGGTCCCAAGATTCATATTCAACGATACAAAGGTTTGGGAGAAATGAATGCGGAAGAACTTTGGGAAACAACAATGGATCCAGCTCGTCGTATTTTGAAACAAGTTTCAGTTGTTGATGGAGAGGTTGCGGAAAGAGTCTTTGATACCCTGATGGGTTCTCTGGTTCCTCCTCGTAAGGCGTTTATTCAATCTCATGCTAAAATGGCAAGACTAGATATTTAATAAAAAATAAAAACCTCCAATATGGAGGTTTTTATTTTTTTAAGTGTTAATTTAGAGTTCTCTCTTTTATTTCTTTTGATATTTTGTCTAAGAAATTTTCGATAGAAATATTTTCTAATTTTTCTATTCGCCCTTCAACGGTTATGGTCTTACTTTCTTTTTCTTTGTCACCAATAACAATCACATAGGGGATTTTACTAGTCTTGGCGTTTCTAATGCGCTTACCAAGAGATTCGTTGGAGTTATCTAATTCAACTCTAATGTTTGCCTCGGTTAATTTATCGTAGATAATTTGGGAGTAGTCATTTTGTTTTTCGCTGATTGGAGTAATTACTACCTGAATTGGTGAAAGCCAGACAGGTAGATTCCCAGCAGTGTGTTCTATTAAAATAGACATAAATCTTTCAATTGATCCCATGATAGCCGCATGAATCATCACGATTCTTTCCTTTTCTCCTTTTTCGTTTATACAAGTTAGGTCAAATCTTTCTGGCATATTCATATCTAATTGAATTGTTGCGACCTGCCATTCTCTTCCAATTGCATCATATGCCATAAAGTCTAATTTAGGACCATAAAAGGCGGCCTCGCCAATTCCTTCATAAGTAGGAACATTTTTACTTTGGGCTATTTCCGTCAGCATATTTTCAGCAAAAGACCAGCGATCTTTATCTCCTAAATATTTTTCTGGTTGGCTAGGGTCATGTTTAGATATTCTAACTTTTAATTCAAAATTAAAACTTTTATAGAAATTTTCGACAATATCCCAAATTCCTAGGAATTCTTCCTTAGTGTCTGTCATTCGGCAGAAGACATGTGCGTCATCTTGAGCAAAAGCTCTAACTCGAGATAGCCCAGAAAGTTCTCCTGTCTGTTCATCTCGATAACAGGTGGTAGTGTTTGCATATCTTTGTGGTAATTCTTTATAACTCCACAATTTTCTTGCGTAAATCTGTGTGTGGTGAGGACAATTCATGGGTTTCATTGCAAATTCATGACCTTCTCTTGTTGTTATTCTAAACAAATCATCTTTATACTTTTCCCAATGACCACTTTTTTCATATAATTCTTTTTTTGTGATATGTGGAATTTCAACTTTTTGATATTTTTTCATTTGGCGAAATTCCCAAACATAATTATCAAGTAGATGTCTGACTAATGTTCCCTTAGGAGTCCATAAAGGTAATCCAGACCCAACTAGGTCGGAGAATGTAAATAAATCTAGCTCCACTCCTAATTTTTTATGATCTCTTTTTTTTGCTTCTTCTTGTTGAGCAAGGTATGAGTCTAGTTCTTCTTTACTCAGAAAAGCAAGGCCGTAAATCCGAGTAAGCATTTTGTTTTTTTCATCTCCTCTCCAATAAGCTCCAGCAATTCGTTCTAATTTAAATGAATCTAGTCTAATATTTTTTATATTATCGACATGTCCTCCTCGGCAAAGGTCGAAGAATTTTCCAGAACTATATATACTTATTTCTTCACCTTTTTCTGCAATTTCATTAATAAGTTCCTCTTTATATTCATTTCCTCTAAACATTTCTAAAGCTTCTTCTTTGCTTAAAACCTTCTTTTCAAATTTTTCCCAAGTCTTGAAAATTTCTCGCATCTTGTTTTCTATTTTTTCTAAATCAGCTTCAGTAATTTTCTCAGGAATATCAGCATCATAATAAAAACCATTTTCAATAGCGGGGCCAAGAGTAAGCTTGGCCTTAGGATAAAGTTCCATAATCCCTGCCCCGAGAAGGTGGGCTAGGGAATGGCGAATGTGTTCTATGTTTTTTTCCATAATATTTTTTTAATTAAATTAAAATTACTAAAATTGTAAATAAAATCGCCCCGACAAAAATGAATTACTTCATTTTTGTCGGGGCGAGTCTAATTCGCGGTTCCACCCAACTTTGTTCTCTTTTTGTAACATAGATTAGCCCATAAGGGTCTTTTCAGATTATGGTTGGTAGCCATAACAATCTCTATAAAATAATTCTACTCCTAATGTTAATAAAAGACAAGAGTTAATATTTACTATTGACTAATTATTATTATTATTGTACTATTCAGACGAATTCAAAATTTAAAAAATGAAGAGAGAAAAGCTTTTCATCCGTATTCCTGGAGATTTTCAAAAGCTAATTGATAATCTTGTAAGTGAGGGCTATAATAGTTTGCATTTACCTGGAGGTAAATCACTTGACGGGAAACATTCGTCTTTTGTGGTTGTATGGGTTAGTGATTTTATCACTAAGGATGTTTACTTATTAACTGTTCCTTATCGTTCTTCTTTTCATTTAAAAGAAAAAACAAAGAATAGCTACAAAAAAGAAACTCCTGCCGAAACTGCTAGGCGTGAATTGTTTGAAGAAACTGGTCTTATTATTGAAAACAAGGATCTTTTTTTATTCCACGAAGTACAGAAATTCGACAACCGAAGAAGGTCTAGGCGTGCTTTTCATTTCCAATATTTTTTTTCTTTAAGAAAAGTTATGGAAGTAACTGATTTTAATAGTAAAGATTTTTTAATTGGAAGAAGTGGAGAAACGGCTGATCCTGTTTTTATACCAAAAAAAATGGTATCTAAGTACCTTTTTTACAAGCATAGGATTGCTATTGGTCTAAAATAAAAATCCTTAAGTCTATTTGATTTAAGGGTTTTTTTATTTGCATTTTGACTTAAAATCGGTATACTATATCTTATGGTTATTCGAATGAGACATACGCGAGCCCATACTGGGAATCGCCGATCACACCACGCTCTAAAGGCCAAGAACTTTACAAAATGTTCTAACTGTAATGAGCCAAAAGAAACCCACGTAGTTTGTAAAAACTGTGGTTTTTATCGTGGCCGTTTGGTTTTAGATGTGGTTAAAAGAGTTGAAAAGAAACAAGCCAAAGCAAAAGCCAAGAAGAAGTCAGAATAGCATCTAGGAACTGGAAATTAATTTCTGGTATAAAAAGGAAATAGTCGCTAGTTCCTAGAGGCTAAAAGATAACTATTATGGCAAACAGGCACCTTTCACGTTCAATTGTTCTTCAAACACTCTTTGAGTGGGATTTTGATGGTGTAAAAGACTTAAATCCAGAAGAAATGCTAAATCGTAACATTCTTGAGTTTGGCCCTGGTCTTGATGACGCTCATTTTATGAATGAGCTTCTTTTGGGTGTTGTTAAAAAGAAATCAATTATTGATGAAATAATTGAGAAAGCTGCCCCAGACTGGCCAATTGATAAAATCTCTGTTGTTGATAGAAATATTCTTAGAATTGGTCTATATGAACTTCTTTTTGGAGACAGAAAAGAAGTTCCCCCCAAAGTAGCTATTAATGAATCTATTGAATTAGCTAAGAGTTTTGGAGGCGAAAATTCCAGTCGATTTGTTAATGGTGTTTTAGGTGGTGTTTATAAAGAAATAGGAGAACCTGGCAAGGATGAGGTTGGAAATAAAAAGAAAAAAATTTTTGAAACTGACCCAGCCAAATTCCCTATAGAGAAAAAAGCTGGAGCAGTTGTTTATTCTCATCATAATAATAACCTTTATTTTGCTTTCGTTCATGATGTTTTCGGTTACTGGACTTTATCTAAAGGTGGAATAGAAGATGGAGAAGATGAAAAACAAGGGGCGATAAGAGAGATTAAAGAGGAGATGGGTCTTGATATAACAATCAAAGAACTACTAGGAAGGAATGAATATATCGCTTCACATCCAGAGAAAGGTAAAATTCGAAAACAGGTA
>JAQVGE010000076.1 GCA_028696935.1 Minisyncoccota bacterium
AGAACCCTTATGTGACTTATCATAATGATTATATAGAATCTGTTTGGAATGTAATTAAAAAAGTTGATGATCAGAAATTACTTTTTAAAGATTATAAAGTTGTGCCCTGGTGTCCGAGGTGTGGAACAGGTCTTTCTTCTCATGAACTAGCACAAGGTTATGAAGATGTAAAAGATTTGTCGGTTTATGTGAAGTTTAAAATAATCAGCTCTCCTAATGCTTTTCCTCAGGTCCTTGGACAAGGGGAAGGGGAACGGGAACCGGGGCCAGACCATTCAGAAAAGCACACAGAAGAGCTTCCTGTTTATATTTTAGCTTGGACGACTACCCCTTGGACCTTGCCTGGGAATGTGGCTTTAGCTGTTGGAGAAGATATTGATTATGTGAAAATTAAGGTTAACGAAAATAATAGTAAAAAAATAGAGGCTCATAAAGTAGATGTTGGAAAAAGTTTAATGGACACAGCTACTACGGTTAAGCTAGAAACTAATTTCTATATCTTGGCCAAGGCTCGATTATCAGTGATAGATTTTGAGTATGAAATTATTTCAGAATTTAAAGGGAAAGATTTGGTTGGTTTAGAATACGAACCACTATATCCATATTTAAAAAATCAACTTGAAGAAAAAGGAGACCTGCCTGCGCAGGCGGGAGACAATTCAAAAGCCTTTAAAGTTTATCCTGCAAATTTTGTTACAATCGAAGATGGTACCGGAGTTGTTCACACTGCTGTGATGTACGGACAGGATGACTTTGCGCTAGGAACAGAAATAGGTCTTCCTAAGCACCACCTTGTAGGCCTTGATGGAAAGTTTTTAGAAGGGACAGATTTTCTTGAAGGTAGATTTGTTCGAGACGAAGAAACTGCGGTAGAAATAATCAAAGACTTGGCTCATCGCGGACTTTTATTTAAAAAAGAAAAATATGAGCACTCATACCCACATTGTTGGCGTTGTCATACTGCTCTTATTTACTATGCTCGTGATTCTTGGTATATCAAAATGTCAGCTTTACGAGATAAATTGGTTAAAGAAAATGAAGAGATAAACTGGGAGCCATCATATATAAAAGAAGGGCGTTTCGGTGAATGGCTTCGTGAGATTAAAGACTGGGCTATTTCTCGGGAAAGATACTGGGGGACACCTCTTCCTGTTTGGGAGTGTGATAAGTGTCATGAAAAAGAAGTTATCGGTAGTATCGAGGATTTAAAATCTAAAACAAAAAAGTCAGGCAATAGGTATTTTGTAATGCGCCATGGAGAAGCCGAGAGTAATATAAAAGTTCCTGGTGGAATAGTTAGTACAGATATAAACGATATTGATAATTTAACTGATAAGGGAAGAGGCCAGATTAGAGATTCCGTTAAAAATATTAAAGATAATGTTGATATTATTGTTTATTCTCCATTTATGAGAACAAAACAGTCAGCAGAAATAGTTAAAGAAGAATTAGGTATAAGTGATGAAAATTTTATTTCTGATCTTAGAATAAAAGAGTTAGACACTGGTATTTTTAATGGTCAGACTTGGAACGATTATGTTATTGCTCGAGGTGAGGCAAATAAATATTTGTATACTCCAGAGAAGGGTGAGTCTTTTAAAGATGTCAAAAAGAGAACAGCGGAGTTTGTTTATTATTTAGAACATAAATACAAAGATAAAAATATTTTAATAATATCTCACCAACTTCCAATACGAATGATTTTAGCTGGAGCTTACGGGTATGATGATAAGAAAGCTCTAGAAGAATTAGATAATTTACCTAGACTAAACAATGCAGAGATTCTCGAATTAGAATTTTCACCTCTTCCGCATAACGAAGATTATGAATTAGATTTACATAAGCCATATATCGATGAAGTAGAATTAATTTGTAAATGTGGTGGAAAATTAGAAAGAACCAAAGAGGTTATGGATGTTTGGCTTGATTCAGGAACAATGCCGTTTTCTCAGGATCACTATCCATTTGAAAATAAAGACATTCCATATCCGGCTGATTTTATTTCAGAAGCAATTGATCAAACGAGAGGTTGGTTTTATACACTTCATGCGGTTGGGGTGTTGATGGGTAAGGGTAAAGCCTTTAAGAATGTGATTTGTCTCGGGCATATCTTAGATGCCAATGGAAAGAAAATGAGTAAGTCATTAGGAAATGTCGTTGACCCATGGCTTATGATGGAAAAATATGGGGCAGACACTTTGCGTTTATGGATGTATTCTGTTAATCAACCCGGGGAGTCTAAAAATTTTGACGAAAAAACTGTTTTTGAATTACACAATAAAGTTTTCAATTTACTTTATAATGTGTTGGCTTTTTATGAACTTTATCGAGATGAAAATTTAGAGAACGAGAAGTATGAGGAATCTGACAATATTTTAGATAAATGGATTGTTTCAAGACTGGGTCAATTGTTGGAAGACTCAACTGAGAGTCTTGAGAAGTACAAACTTCTAGAACCCGTAAGAATGATTAGAGATTTTATTGATGATTTATCGACTTGGTATGTTAGACGTTCTAGAGAAAGATTAAAAAATGGGGATGTAAAAGCCAAACAGACTTTGTATTTTGTTCTTAAAACTCTGGCAAAAATTATGGCACCTTTTGCTCCTTTTGCGAGTGAAGACATCTGGCAGAAATTAAGAATTAGAAATGATGAAGAAAGTATACATCTAGCATCTTGGCCAAAGGAGATAAAAGTTGAGATAAATTTAATAGAAGAAATGAAAGAGGCCAGAGAAATTGTAACCTTAGGTCTTCAAGCTAGACAGAAAGCTGGAATTCCAGTTAGACAACCACTAAGTGAAATAATTATTGCAGGTAATAAATTGAATGATGACTATATAGAAATTTTGAAAGATGAAATAAATATAAAAAATGTTATTTTTGAAGACGGAGAAGACTTAAGAGTTGAATTAGATACAAATATTACTCCAGAATTAAAACAAGAAGGGAATTACCGTGAGCTTGTTCGAGCTCTTCAAGATTTCAGAAAAAAGAACGGTTTAAATCCTAGTGATTTAATAAATATCTTTATCCAAACCGATAACTCTGGTTTAGAATTGATAGAAAAATTTAGAGATGATTTATTGAAAACTGTTGGAATAAAAGATTTGAAGGTTGAAGAAAATGATGGCACTGAAATAAAAATCGGAGATTTTGATTTTAAGGTTAAATTATTTTAAATATGATTTTAGATGAATCTTATGGGGTTATAGTAATTCTCAAAGGAGAAGAGGATAAGTTTTTGTTGTTAAAGCAAACCAATGGACATTGGAGTTTTCCTAAAGGTCACAAGGAGGGAGAAGAAAGCGATATCGATACTGCCTTTCGTGAGTTAGAAGAAGAGGCAGGAATTTCAGCCGTAGAATTAATTAAGGATAAAAACTTTGTCCATTCTTACGAGTATTTAGCTGAAGGAAATAATATTCATAAAACGAATAAATATTTTATTGGTTTTGTGAAAGATGATAAAGTTTTAATTCAAGAGAAAGAAATAACTGATCATAAATGGGTAACCTACAAAGAGGCTCTTGAAACTTTTACTTACGAAAATCAGAAAGAATTTATATCTGAAGTAAAAAAATTTTTAGAAGAATATGTTAAAATATAGAAATGAAAAAAGTTTTTATTGTACATGGATTTGAAGGTAGTCCAAATGGAGGATGGCGTCCTTGGTTGATGTCCGAGCTTGCTTTGATGGATATTTATGCCTGCGCACTACCAATGCCATCTCCAGAAAAACCAATTCTTAGTGAATGGGTTAATACCATTAGAGAAGCAGTTAAAGAACCTAATGAAGAGATTTTTTTAGTTGGACACTCTCTTGGAGTTCCTGCAATTTTGCGTTATTTGGAAAGTCTACCAGAAGGGATAAAAATTGGTGGTGCTTTTTTGGTTTCTGGACCACTTCATCCAATTGTCGATAAAGAATATGAATCAATTCATAATTTTTTAGTACCATCTTTTAGGTTTCCACATATTCGAAATGTTTGTAAAAATTTTGTAGTTTTACATGGAGATGATGACCCTGTTGTCAAAATCAATAATGCAGAAGATTTGTCTTATGATTTATCTTGTAATCTGATTGTAATTCCAAATGGAAAACATTTAAACGGAAGTTCTGGTTGGTATCAATTCTCCCAATTGCTTAAAGTTATAAAAGAAACTATTTTATAAAAGCTGATTTATGCATCATCATATTTATCACACTAATGGATTTATTTTAGGCTCTAAAAACACAGGGGAGGCTAATAAGATTTTGACTGTTTACACCAAAGAATTAGGTTTGATTAGGGCTGTCACTCAGGGGATAAGACTTCATAAATCAAAACTTCGTTTTTCTCTACAAGACTTATCTTATGCCAAAATCGATTTTGTTCGAGGTAGAGATGTCTGGAGAATTACTTCAGCAACGAGCTTGAATTCTTTCCCTTTGGTTAGGGGCAATAGGAATTCTTTACTTTTGATTACTAGGGTCTCAAAACTTCTTGAGCGTTTGTGTCACGGAGAGGAAGCTAACGAAAAAATTTTTAATAATTTAATCCAAGCGTTATATTTGCTTGATAATGATTCCATCTCTAAAGAATCAAAAGAAGCCCTAGAGTTACACTTAGTTTTGAGTATTCTAAATTCGTTGGGTTATATAGGAGAATCTTCAATGCTCTCAAGTTATTTAGAGTCAGATTTTAATTATGATCAGACAGAAGAATTATTAAAATCTCGTAAATCTATAATTTTTCATATAAACAAAGCCTTAAGTGAGAGTCAGCTTTAAAAATAATTTTGTTAAATTTAAGCTAAAGAGTATAATACCAAGAGTATGTCAGATTTAAAGAGTAGTAAAATAGAAGATATTAAAGGTCATCTGTATGACAGAGAGGATCAAGGTTTTCAAGGCCGTCATTTTGAAGGGAAATTAAGCCAAATCGGCTTTAAAGCTAAGGATGATTGGGGAGAAAAGCAAAATAATGACGGAGAAGATAATCAAATTGAAATGAAAAAACCAAAGAGCTCAATTTTTAAGAAGTTTTTTATAGTTTCAATAATCTTTTTTTGTTGGAGCATTGGGTTTTGCTTTTTATAAGTTTTATACAGGTGAAGTTTCTGTTTCTAATGAAAAGATAGATATTATTGTTTTAGGAA
>JAQVGE010000077.1 GCA_028696935.1 Minisyncoccota bacterium
AAGAACGAAAATGAGTGCAATCGAAGTCAAAATTGAAAAAAAGGAACTGGTCATCCGGCTGCCCATCTCGCCGCGCCCCAGCAAGTCGGGCAAGACGATGATAGTCGCATCAACCAACGGCAACATCCCGACTGTCTGCGAATATGACGGCGCGCCGATTGTAGTCGGGGTCAACGCCTACACGAGAAAGGTCTGAACATGAAGCGATATCGAATCAAATCAAACGAATTCGCCTCGCAGTGCGATTTGCTGAAAGCCGCCATCCATTCGTACAAAATCGGCGATTTCAAACATGCATTCACCACTGCAGAAAGCATCGGACTCGGACCCGTGCCGCTGCAGATTGTAAGAAGCCTTCTGGCGGAAAAAATCGGCTGGTGGATTTCAGAAGACGACGTGGTCTTCGAGGCGCAGGAACCGGAAATTCTTCTATAGAAGCACAAGGAGAAAATGCTTATGACGGAATACAGAATCAAATCGAATAATCTCGTTCACACCCCGGGCGTTCTGCGGGCCGCGATTCATTCCTACAAGGTCGGCGATTTGAAAAACGCCTTCAACCTCGCAAGCGGCCTGGGCTTCGACGGGTTCCCTCAAAAGTTCGTGGAAGAATTTTTATCGGGCAAAGTCGAGTGGCAGGAAGTCGAAGGCGCCGTCGTCTTCAAATCGGAAGCAGTAAGAACGCCAGTCATCTAACACAGGAGAATTTTTATCATGGGTGAATACATACGAAAAACACAGGACGGTCCGCAGGTCGCAAAACTCGGAACCTGCGAAGCATGGGGTTACATCAGACGCGACGAATGTTTTTTACTGCGTCAAAAAGGATTCGTCTATGACGGCGACTGGAAGTACATCGACCGCAACGACAGACAGGGGCCGATATTCCGCTTCCCGTGGCCTGATGAAGATTCGTTTATAGAAAACGGTCCCGATGCAATCATTAAGGCTATGAATCAGCGTGACATGAACTACGGCAAAAGTTTCAGGTGTCCGCGTGAAGTCATCATCGACGCAGAGCACGGCAGCTATTATTTTTCGGCGCGGTCACGATACGGCAATTCGGATTATTCCGCAGGCACATGGATGCTGCCGTGTCCGAATTCGCCTGCGGCGGACGGAATCGGTTCATGGATGCAGGACGCCGACCGTTTCCAAATCAAAATCCTCGGCGAACGACAGAACGAAAACGGTTTTTATACCGTGTTTTCCTGTCCTTATTGCGGACGCAGTTTTGCAATGGGCCAGGAAGATGTCGAGAAACTGGTTTTGCCTCCCGACATCGCTCCGAGGGTAAAAGCGTTCATCCCGTTTGAGGAAAAAGCATAAACAATCATCACAGATCCGGGAGGCTAGGAATATCGCCTCCCGGATTACATTTAACAGGAGAATAATCATGCAAAAACAGAATGTAAAAATCGGAAAAAACTATGTAGCCAAAATTGACGATGCGCTTATCGTGGTTAAAATCGAGGCCGAACACAAATCCGGCGGCTGGATTGCCACGGACGTCAAAACCAACCGGCAGCTGCGTATAGCCACCGTTCGCAAGCTAAAGCGCGAAGCGAACGATGCCGAATCGAAAGATACTGCCCCAAAATCAGCTGCGAAAAATAGCGGCAAAAAACTTACCGCCCAATTCGCGTATGAAACGTGGCGGCAGAACAACGTATTTCCGGGACTGTTCATATTCGAACTGCCGGAAAACTTTTTGATGTTCGGTAGCAATGCTGAACTGACAGCCGGGATACTCAAACGTCAGAAACAGCTCGCCAAAAAATCTTTTACATTTTCAGGCAAAAAAACAAGCGAACATGTCCTGGCGCTCAAAGGGCCGGAGATTTTCGGGGTAATGAAGAATCTTGCCATATCCGGCAATACGGTACTGCTGGTAACGCAGAAAAAGGATACCGCCGACGGTAATTGTGTAGCCGAATATGAGATATCGAAACATATCATCGCGGGCCGCGACAAGATTATCGACGGCCTGCCGCCACGCGAAATGGTCGTCAAAAAGGCCGGACAATGCACATATCGGGTTAGAAACAATGCGAGACGAAAAATGTCCGCCGATATTCAGCATATCGAAATCAAACCTGGCGAAACGTTCAAATCGCAGAGCGGCAACGAATATCAAATCCAGATGGTCTCCGAAACCGCCGTCTACGCCCAGCAGCTCCGCGACGGCAAACCGGCAGGCCCTACCCGCCCGTTCGATAAGAAATCCATCGCAGAGGGTTTCCCCAAAGGGTTGCGGGATGAAGATTCATACTATCCCAAATCCGAAGCGCTCGACGCAGCCGAAAAGGTTTTGAACAATGCTGATTCTCCGATGGATGCAAAGTCCATAATTATTGAAATCCGCAAGCGTAAACTATGGTTCACGACTGCCAGAACGCCGCATACGACACTTGCAGCCGCCATTTCCAGGGACATCAACCGCAACGGCAACTCTTCGAGATTCCAGCGCATAGGCAGAGGGCTTTATCAACTGACGAATAAACCAGCTGCGAAACAACCCGTTAAAACGGCGAAGTCGAAAACGCCAGCCAAATCCGCCGACGCGAAAACCGTAAAGCCCAAAGTGAAGAAAACCGCTAAAAAAGCGGTTAAAAAGGTTGTCAAAAAGACGACGACCAAGACGACCCAAAAGACGCCCAAAACGAAAAAATGATTTTCTATCGGACTTAAACCAGCCCCGGATTCAATCACGCTTCCGGGGTTATTTTTTCGCTTCGGTCAACAGTTCTGCCTTTTTCCCTGTTAACTTGGTAAAACGTGCACAAATTATATCGCAATACCGTGGCTCAAGCTCAACTGCATAACAAATCCTGCCCAATCGTTCGGCAGCTATTATCGTCGTCCCAGTTCCGCAGAAGGGTTCATAAATAACCGCTCCACGCTGCGAAAAATTCCTTATCGCATGTTCGGCAAGATGCAGCGGCATGGTGGCAGCGTGAACGTCGGCATTTTCGTTTTCATTGGAAGCCGTTTTGCCGACGTAAACGTTCTGAAGCGTTCCTCGGTCAAAGCTGGCCGACGCAATAGCGCGGCTGGGATTCTTTTTCGCCGCAAATATGAAAACATCTTCGAGAGCGGACGTCATTACCTTTGGCGGATATGCCGGAGCGGCTGCGGGTTTGTACCATGCCCACTTATCCGCGAAGTGTTCCCTGAAATCATGCAGATATTCGATGATGGTGAGCTTGTTGTTGGCTATCATCTGGAGATTGACCATCACATAATCGCACTGTGCGATTGCAAGGTCGGTAAAGTTTTTCAATAAAGCCAGATATTCTTCAGGTGTTAAATCATCATTCTGGCCGACGTACTTCGATTCGACCATGTTCCTGTTGCCGCCCATATGATTTTCGCCGGCGTTATAGGGCGGCGACGTGAAACACAGCTGCGCCCGCTCGCCTGCAAAAAGTTTTGCAACGGTATTTACGCCCGTGCAGTCTCCGCAGATTAATCGATGCTGCCCCAACTGCCATACGTCGCCAGGTTTGGTCATAGTTTCTACCGAAGCATCGGGAACATCTTCGGCATCGGCCGGATCGGGCAATTCAACATCGTCCAACAATTTTGAAAGTTCAGCATCACTGAACCCGAGGGAAATCAGATCGAACCCGCCAGCCTGGATGTCAGCAAGTTCCAGCGGCAGAAGTTCCTTGTCCCATTCCGCAAGCTCATTGGTTTTGTTATCAGCAATGCGATATGCCTGGACCTGCTGAGGCGACATGTCGGTAGCGATATGCACCGGAACTTTTTTTAATCCGATTTTTTTCGCAGCCAGCCAGCGCGTGTGGCCGACAATCAGAATCAAATCACCATCCGTAACCAGAGGTTGTCTGAATCCGAATTCCTTTATGCTGGCCGCAACCGCATCCACAGCCTGTGCATTTTTGCGCGGGTTGCGGTCGTATGGCTTGATTTTGTCTATGTCGAACAGTTCGATGTGCATTAAAAAAATCCTTTCGTAATTTTTTAACAAGTGTCAGAATTGATTTATGATTTATGAGAAAAAATACGTTCTCGTGTCAGCATGTTTGCTGAACGAACCCTGCAGGTGGCACGGGAGGCGGGCGGGGTATTCGTCGTTCGTGAAAAAATACTGTCTTGAAAACCCGGAGGCCATTCTGGTTCCCGTGTGCCCCGAACAGATCGGAGGACTCTCTACGCCCCGCCCGCCGTGCAAACGCAGAAAACAACGCGTATGGGAAACGTGCGCCGAAAAGGCCGCTAGAAAATATTTTAGCGGACCAGAAAGAACCGCCGAATTCATGGCAGGTGCAAGAAAAACGCTTCAAATTGGCATGCGCAAGGGTTGCAAAGTTGCCATTCTCTGCAGCTGGTCGCCGAGTTGCGACAGACGGGGAATCACTGGCAAGCTGCTTTCTGATAACGGCTTGGAGGTTATCAACACTTTTTAGCTTGACTGCCGCTTCATATCTGCTATACTAATTATTAGTAGAGCAAATAATGAAACGATTATTCATATACGACAAGCAGGTTCAGGCGATAATTCGAGAGCTGGCCATAGACGAACAGCAAATTCTCCAAATGGAAAATGAAATCATGTACGGCTATGGCGATGTGGTTCCCAATACCGCCGGGATAAAGAAAATCCGGTGCGGAATTACCTCTCGCGGCAAGCGTGGAGGAATCCGAATACTGTTTGCCGATTATCCACAGGTAAATAAAACGTATTTGCTGACGGCATTGCAGAAAAACCAGCGTGCCGATTTCAGCCAACAGGAACTTAAAATACTCAGACAACTCAAGCAACAGCTTGATAAACTTAACGAGGTGCATGATGAGTAACACTTTTGAAAATCTAAAGGCCGGCCTGGAGCGAGCCATAGCCCATGCCCACGGTGAAATCCGTCTGGACACTCGGGAGGTTGAACTCCCCGATAGACCCAAAGCCATGTCGGCAAAGCAAATAGCCAGGCTCAGGCGCGATAAACTGCACCTGTCACAAAATGCTTTTGCGAGGGTACTCAACGCCGCCCCACAAACCGTACAGGCTTGGGAGCATGGCCGCAGCAAGCCGTCCGGCTGCGCACTACGTTTCCTGGAATTGCTCGATCTGAATCCAAGTATTCTTGACGAACTGCTTCACTCGGCA
>JAQVGE010000078.1 GCA_028696935.1 Minisyncoccota bacterium
AATATAAACAGAGAAGCAGACAAAGAATATAGACCTAGCGACTGGAACAGAAACTCCAAAACGGAGAAGTTGATAATAAATTATGAAGGTAAGAAGAGAAGTAATTATTCCAACACCAAAAGACAAGAGCTTAACTTCGTTACTGAGCATTTTTTTACTTTTTGATTTTTTAATTCCTCTATCTAGGTTTTCGTCATAAGCATATGCTAGAGCGGGTAAACTTCCAGTAAATAGATTAACCCAGATTATTTGAAGTGCGTTTATTGGAATATCGACATACATAATCAAACTTCCTCCAATCACAAGAATTTCATCAAGAGAGTTAGACATTAAATAGACAAAGGTTTTTCTGATATTTGTCATGATTCTTCTACCCTCATCAATCGCCATGCTAATAGTTTGGAAATTATTATCAAGTAGAACTAAATCAGCCGCACTTTGGGCCACATCACTTCCTGTCCCTAGTGATATTCCAATATCCATAGCTTTTAGAGCTGGAGCATCATTTACTCCATCTCCCGTCATCGCAACAACTTCACCCAGTTTTTGATAAAGATTACCAATCCTAAGTTTATCTTCGGGTGTTACTCTAGCAAAGACTTTTATTTTTGGGATTACTTCTAGCAATTGCTCATCACTCATTTGATGAATATCTTCACCAACTAACACCTCATTGTCTGAAACTTCCCAGTTTAAGCTTTTAGCGACTGAGATGGCTGTCCCTTTTAAATCTCCGGTGATAATAATAACTTTTGCTCCATGAGCTTCAATGTTTTTAATAGCTTCTGGAACTTCTTCTCGAACAGGGTCAAAGAAAGACAAGATACCTTCAAACTTAATATCTTTAATTGTTTTATTGTTTATTCCTTCTTTATTTTCAGAAGTAAAAGACCCAATCGCAATTAATCTTTTCCCGTCGATACTAGCTTTCTGAATCCAAGATAATATTTTTAAATAAGAATCTTTATCTATTTTAGATTTTTCCAAAAGAATATCTGGAGCTCCCATGATAACAAAATTTTTATTGTTTTTTGAGACAGAGAACTTATTAGAAGAATTGAAAGGTAGATGTAATAATTTTTTACCAATGAGTATTTGTTCAAGAGAAAAATTATGTGAAAGTGCCGCTTTGGCTATATTTACTTCTAATGGATGACCAACGAAATTCCAATTTTCTCTAGCTTCCTTGGGATTTTGGATTAAGACATTAACATTTTGGATAGCCATTCCTAGTATATTTTTTTGGGAAGGGGATAGTGTTTTAACACCTACCGAAGAATAGTCTTTTTCAATTAAAGCTTGATAATCATGAATATCAACAAGTTTCATGTCAGCCTTAGTCAATGTTCCTGTTTTGTCTGTCATTATTAGAGTTGCTGATCCTAGGGTCTCGGCTGCTGATAATTTTCGGACGATACCTTTTTTAGAAGCAATTCTTTCAGCCCCAACTGATAAAATAACCGTCAGAGCAATCGGAAGAGCTTCGGGGACTGCTCCTACTGCGACAGCCGCTGAAAGAATCATCATTTGTAGAACTGGTTCTCCTCTTGATACTCCTAAAACAAAAATGGCTGAAATTATAAAAAGAGCCAATATAAAAATATACCAAGATAGTTGATTCACTCCTTTTTGGATTGGGGTAGGAACTCTATCTGTTTTTGAAACCAAACTAGCGATTTTTCCTATCTCTGTCTTACTTCCAGTCTCAGTGATAACAGCAGTTGCAAAACCTTCAATAATTAAAGTTCCAGCATAGACCATGTTTATTCGGTCAGCCATAGGTGTAGATTCTTCAACAATGTCTTCTTTCTTAATTTCAGGTAATGATTCACCTGTCAGGATTGCTTCATCAACCTTAAAATTATTAGTTGAAATTAAACGAGCATCGGCTGGTACACGAGTCCCATAAGATAGCTTTATTATGTCTCCTGGGACTAATAAGGATGATTCTATTTCTTCTTCTTTATTGTCTCTAATAACTCTAGAGCGGTCTTTAATATAACTCTCAAGTTTTTCTAAGGTATTCTCAGCCTGATATTCGCGATAAAAACCAAGACCTGCATTTATTAAAATAGCCGCAATAATCACTGACATATTAAGCCATTCTTGTAAGAGGCCAGTTAGAACAACCGCTCCCATAAGAATAAAAATGAGAGGGCTAACTAATTGTTTGATTATTAATTTAGGGACACTTAGAGTCTTTTTTTTCTTGAAATCATTTAAACCAAAAATTTCTAATCTTTTTTGTGATTCTTCTTGTGATAATCCACTAAGAGATGATGATAATTTTTCTAAAACTTCATTACTTTCAAAAAACCAAGGGTTTTTTACTGTTTCTTTATATTCCATAAAGTTATTATACACCAAAAATATTTATTTTTTGAATAAGAACTTCATCATAAAAAACAAAAAACCACCTTGCGGCGGAATTTTGCACATTGGAGAATTGTCTTGCGACAACTAACCAATGTCCAATCATTATACAAAAATATTTAATTTATGTAAATAAAAGTATGTGGATAACCTATTAATTGTAAAAAGCCCTAAAAATAAAAATTTGCTTTAAAAATAATGACAAGATAAAATAGGTAAGATTATTTTAATTCAAATTTTATGCTAATCAATATATTTAACTTTTTTCTTAGTATAACAGAAGGTCTGGGTTATATGGGTGTTTTTATTTTGATGGTAGTTGAAAGTTCTTTTATTCCAATGCCATCAGAAATAATAATTCCTCCAGCTGCTTATTTAGCAAGTCTGGGGAAGATGAATATTTTTTTAATTATAGTTTTAGGTGTTTTGGGTAGTTTGGTAGGGGCTATCTTTAATTATTTTTTGGCTTATTATTTAGGACGACCAGTTATCTATCGTTTAGCCAACCATCGGATTGCGAGATTTCTTCTTCTTAATCCAGAAAAAATAAAAAGGGCTGAAGAATATTTTTTAAATAACTCCAAATCAGCAACTTTTATTGGTAGATTAATTCCTGTTATTAGGCAGTTGATTTCCTTGCCGGCTGGTTTTTGTCGGATGCCTTTTGGGTGGTTTGTTTTTTATACAACAATAGGTTCTTTTTTGTGGGTAAGTCTTTTAGCTGGTCTCGGTTATTTTTTGGGTCAAAATCAAGAATTACTCGAAAAATATTATAACGAAATTGCTTGGGTCTTAATAATCTTTGGTGTGATTTGGTTTTTAGTGAAAATAATTAAAATACAGACTCGCAAGAGTATCACCAAAAAAAGCTAAAATTAAAGCATAAATTAAATAACCGAAAATTATTATAGTTATAAATTTTCGAGGTGAAATAGCTGATAAACCAAAGGCAGCTGTTGTAATATCTACAGGAAAGATTGGGATAAAATAAAAAACGAGTAACCAGTTTTCATTTCGATTTATTAATCTTTCATATCTTTCTATTTTATTTTTATTAAATATTTTAAAGGCAATTAAACGCCCGTACTTTTTTACTAGTAAAAATAAAATTGTTGTACCAATTACATTTCCCAGATAGATATAAAAAGCTCCTAAGAGGGGTCCAAAAAGAAAACCGGCAGTCAGGGCTGGAATAAAACCTGGAACAGGAGCAATCATAACCTCTAATGAAATTACTAAAATTAAAATTATTGAACCAATTGCCCCAAAAGATTTTATAAAATTTTGTAGGGATTCCTGAGATGAAAATATACCACCAATATCCCAATTGATAGAATAAATTGCAAGAATAATAGCTAGAAATATAGTTAAAATAAAAATTTTTTTAGCTTTATGTTTTGTTATTTTTATCATGAAAAAAGTAAATCCAAGTCCAATAATTTTATTATAGCAAATAAAAAGAAAAAGCCGTTTCTGACAAATCAGGCGTACTTTTTAAATCTTCTAAATAAAACGATTTTTATCACGACCATTTTTCTTTTCCATTGATTTATTAAAAGCTTTATCTAAATCAATACCGTGAGAATTTGCCAAACAAGCAAGAGCAAATAATACATCTCCAATTTCACATTCCAATCCATCTGTTTTTTCTCCGTCTTTTTTCTTTTTATAACCATGGAGATGAGAAACCTCTCTGGCTATTTCGCCAATTTCTTCTTGGAGCTGAGCGCAAATTTCAAATGGAGGAAAATACTTAACTTTATGTTGAGGTTGGGATACCCATTCTTCAACAGCTTTTTGAATTTTGTTCATAACTATTAAATTTAATATTTTTTTGATTATACTCTTAATTTTAAGATTGTAAAATAGAAAATAATGATTATTTTCTATTAACTTCAAAAGAGGGCATCCCGATAACGTAAGGTCCAACTTGGTATTGGGCAAAATATATTTTTATTTTATCTTTCGTAAAGGTGAAGACCTCGAAGTTTTCTTCTTTGGGTTCAGTTCCAATTTCAATCATCTCCAATAAACTTTTTTCATATGAATCTTCGTTTCCCTCACTAGATGTAATATATTCTCTTTTTAAATAGTTGCGAGATTCGTCTGACAAGTATTTCAAGAAATCAATTTTTTCCGAGAAAAGATCACGAAGAAGTAATATCTTTTTATTTCTTACGTCATAGTTAAAAGGAACATTAACTACATATCCATGAGCACCTCCCTCGTAACTATCAATTTTTAAAAGAAAACTTATGTAATTAGGATTACTTTGAATAACTTCGAAATTAGAATGTAGATAGAATTTATTTTCTTCGTTGGGGGTTGGGTTTATATTACTGTTATCTGTCTGAGTTTCATAACGTGCTTTCCAATTTTCTTCACTAACAACTTTATGGTTCTCTATTCTGTCTTTAATAAAATCTTCAATTTTTAAATTAAAGGCTACATCCGCTTTTTTAAAATATGGGTAACTAATATCAATATTTGTATACAAGTTTTCGTTTGTTACAATTTTTCTTATTTCATAAGAGTCAACCACAACAACTTCAGTATTTTCTGGTGTTTTTTCTTCGACATTGTTTTCATTTGTGTAAATTTCTGTCTTGGTTTGTTTTTTTATAATTATTAAAAAAATCACTATTAAGATAATAATAAGTAGGGGAATTAGGTATTTTTTGTTAGATGTTTTCATAATTTTTATATTATAACACTAATGAGATTATGGAACGAGTAAACTCATAAATC
>JAQVGE010000079.1 GCA_028696935.1 Minisyncoccota bacterium
AACCAATTCATTGTCCTTATAATCAGAGAAGTTTTGAATATCCACTAGAGTTGGCTTACCTTTGGTAATTGTCCCCGTCTTATCAACAACCACAGCATTTACTTTATGAAGTTTCTCCAGGGTGGCAGCATCTTTAATTAAAATACCTTCTTTAGCTCCTTTCCCAACCCCGACAATGATAGCTGTTGGTGTAGCAAGTCCTAGAGCGCACGGACAAGCAATAACTAAAACTCCCACAAAAGAGACTAGCCCAAATGAAAGTGCTTGGGAAAATTCCATATACTGAGACCCAACCAGAAGCCAAGTTCCAAGTGTTAGAAAAGCAATCACTAAAACAATTGGCACAAATATGGCAGAAATTTTATCTGCCAAGGCTTGAATTGGAGCTTTACTCCCTTGTGCATCTTCTACCATTCTAATAATTTGAGCAAGCAAAGTTTCAGAACCAACTTTTGTCGCTTTAAAAATAAAAGAACCTTTAGTATTAATAGTTCCTGACAAAACAGTATCACCAACTTTTTTCTGTGTTGGCATCGGCTCACCAGTCACCATCGATTCATCAACAAAAGAACTACCATCTGTTATAACACCATCAACCGGTATCTTTGCCCCTGGTTTAACAACAATTAAATCAGCGTGACGAACATCATTCATAGGAATTTCAATTTCTTTTCCATCCCGAATTACTAAAGCCGTTTTAGCTTGAAGGTTTAAAAGCTTCTCTATGGCATCTCCAGTTTTAATCTTTGAGCGAGCTTCAAGATATTTCCCAAGCGCAATAAAAGTTATAACCACAATTGTCACATCATAATATTGATAATCTACGTTTATAAAGGGTCTGAGCACATCTGAAAAAGCTCCCACAGCAAAACTGTATAAAAATGCCGTAAGTGTTCCAATTCCAATAAGCGTATCCATATTTGCTTTGCCGTATCTGAGAAATCTATAAAAACCAAAAAGATAAGGCTTACCAACAATAAAAAGAATATAAGTAGCAAGCACAGGAAGAAGATAGTGGAAGAAATTTTCCAGAATGTAATTCATTTCAGAAACAACTTCATATTTAGCAAGAATATCCCAACCCATAATAAAAATAGCAAAAACAGCTATTGGAATAGCTGTAAGAATCTTTTTTCTCATATCTTTCAATTCTACCAGTTTCTCATTTTTTGTTTGATTAATTCCAAGATGTGCAAAATGTTCATCTTCAGACATTCTCATATCACTTGCAATTAATGGAGTTTCAACTATAAAAGAATATCCTAATGGTTCCAGTTTTTTGTTTAATATTTTTGGATTTGTTTTTAATTCATCAAAAGAGATTTTTGCACTTTCAGTTCCAGGGTTTACCGAAATTTTCTCTACACCATCAATTTTTTTGATAGTCTTTTCTATAATACTTGCACAACTAGCACAATGCATTCCTTTAACTTTGTGTGTTTGTGTTTGCATCTTATTTTCTTTTTAGCTTATAAACCTTTAAAATCTCTTCCTTGGCTTTTTCTGTCTGACCTAATTTCATTTGATTAAAAACACAATGACCGAGATGATTCTCCAAAAGAAGATCTTCTACATTAGACAAGCCTTGTTTTACGGCTGATGTTTGAGTAATAATATCAATACAGTATGTATCGTTTTCAACCATTTTTTGTAATCCTCGAACTTGTCCCTCTAAAAGTTTTAGACGGCGCACAACCTTCGCTTTATTATTTTCTTCCATGTATTTCATATAAAAAAGTATACCCCCTAGGAGGTATACTTGTCAAATGTAATATGTCAGAAATTCCCTACCCAAACATCAACCACTCAGGTTTAAAAATTAAAAGAATTCCAATAATAATCATTAAAATTCCACCAATTAGATGGGAGTATCTTGCATAGCGAGTAGACAGTCCTGTCATTTTCAAAGTTACCATTGCGACAATAAAAATCAATAAATCATCTACCATAAAGAAGAAAACGTACAAGAAAATATAGAAATAATACTGCCAATTAGCTAAATTATTTAAAGCTAGTATTTGGGTGTAAATTGCTGGTAACCCAGCAGAACAAACAAGCTCAACTAAATTAACCAAAAAAGCTAAAACAATTATCCCACCTAAAGCTAACCAAAAACTTTTCTGCTGAACAATCTTTTTCAGATTATCAAAAACTTTTCTTCTCTTTTCTCCACCAGTAACACTACAAGTACCACTTTTTGTATGAAGGAATTTGTTCAAGCTATAACCGCCTCCAGCTAAAGCCAAAAGCCCAATCAATAACCTAACCCAAATAACAAAACCAATAAAGAGAATTAAATTGAGCCAAGCTGACATAAAAATAAAATAAACCGAAGCAGAGGCAATAATAAAAGCACTTCCTAAAATCCACATTCTTTTTCTATTTTCCATCCCCAAAAGAAGGCTAATCAAAAAAAGTAATGTCCACATGGCACAAGGGTTAAAACCGTCTAAAATACCCATAAAAACAGTCAAAACAGGCAAAGAGACATCTTTCGCGTTTATCTCTCCCCAAACAGGTATTTTAAATAAACTATTTTGTTCTTCCGGAAGAACTTCTATTTCAGTTGTTACTGGAATTTCTTCTTCAGAAGATCTAACTACTTCTTCATTTTCAAAATCTGAGGGAATTTCAGTCACTTCTTTCTCGGGGATAGTTTCTTCTTGAATATTAAAAAATTTCAAAAAAGGGTCAGGACAATCATTTGATAAACAATAATTAACTCTATCCCTCACTCGAACTGGAGTTATTTCAGAAGAATAACCAACAAAATATTCATCTCCGATAAATAAAGCAGGGACACCAGAAATGTTGGCATTTAATTCTTTGGCAAATTGCTGAAACAACATAGCGTTGTCCATATTGCGATAAATTTCAAATCCAATTAAATTTATATTAGGATTTTCTTTTTTAAATTCACCCAAAAATGCAATTTCCTTTTCACAATGAGGACAACCATCACCCCAAAAAAGATATAAATTAACACTTTCTGAAGCAAAAGCTTTAAATGAAAAAAAGAAAGATAAAATTATTACAACTGAAAATAGAAATTTTTTCATAGATTATTTGTCTTTATTTTCTTTTATTAAACGCACGAGCTCTTCTTTGCTGATTTCACCTTCTAAGCGGAAAAGTTCATTTTCTTCTTTATCTAAAAAGATAAAAACTGGTAAATTCTCTCCTATTTTGTACTTTTCAACTATTAAAGGAGAATCATCAAATTCATAATATTTCGTCTCCAACCATGGATTTTCTTTTTCTATTTCTGCCCACCTAGGCTTCATAACTAAACAACCCGAACACCAAACTGCCCCAATTTTTAAAACTTTCATATTTTCTAACAGTTATTTTTTATAATTTTAATAGCCTTGCCTCGAACCAAAGCAATGGCAACTTTTTTATAAGCATTATTTAAAATTCTCTGATAAGTACTCTGTGAGGTTTTCATTTGAAGAGCTGATTTGTTTTGATCTAATCCTTCAACATGACGTAAACGATATGCTTCCATTTCCTCCATTGATAGCTCAATAACATCAAGGTCTCTCATTGGGACCCCTTGTGGTTTAAAATAAGTAATATTAGGATTAAATTCTATATTTCGGCAAAGTCTTGGTCTTGGCATAAAATTAGATAAACTACTTTATATTATATAACAAATTAAATTAAAAAGAAGCTTAGACCTCTTCTTTACAGAAAAAGTCTAAGCTATCTTTTCCTATTCTTTTTTATTCAAAAGAATATTTTTCTCCTCACGGATTATAGAGAGTTCTTCTTCTAAAATCTTTTCCTCTTCCTCCAAAGCTCTGAGTTCATTTTTAGGAGAAAAGAAACTTCTAAAACCCCATCCCGAACCTCCTCTAAATCTTCCTCCACAGGGGCCAAATCCTCGACCAGTCATTGGTCCTTGGTTTAAGGGCCCCATACCATTTAATCTAGACATATATTTAAGTAGATATTATTTAGTAATTAACTAGTTCGACCACTACTACTGTTATTATGAGTATATACCCATAACTATATTCTGTCAAGACAACCACCCTTGACTCACTTAGGGTAAAATGTTAGTATCAGGGTCAACTTTAATGTTCCTTTAATTAAAATTATTTCAGTTATGAAGAAATTTATTTTCCTAGATTGGGTTATTCCAGCGACAGAAACACCAAAAGAAAAAAGTAAAGAGGAAGAAAACTCTTTCCTTCCTGGTGTTCCCTTCCATTAAAGAGAAGGAAAAAATTTATAAATCCTGCACATTATGTGTAGGATTTTTCATTTAAAAACAATGGTCCGCTCCGATTAATATTTAAATCGGAGCGAACCATTGAAGTTTTCTATAAAACTTCAAAATTATTCTGTTGTTAAACCATCAAAATCTTCTTCATTCTCCATGGCTTCTTTTTTGGTTGCTCTTACTATTCCATCCTTATGATGAGCTGGAGAATAAATAGTATACATCTTTAGAGATTCTTCTCCCGTACAGATAACATTATGCTCTGAACCAGCAGGAACAACTACAGCATCTCCATCTTTAACTTCATATTCGGTTTCGTCTATAATAACCTTACCTTCCCCACTTTCAAATCTAAAGAATTGATCATTTTCTTTGTGTATTTCTAAACCAATATCCTCTCCAGGAAGCAAACTCATCAGCACTAACTGTGAATTTTCTCCAGTATAGAGAACTTTTCTAAAATTTTCATTTGAAGTTGTTAACTCTTCGATGTTGTCTTTATATCCTTTTTTCATAATATTTTTCAAATTAATTAACTAATAATCTCTTTATTCCATCATTAACCGATAGTTCTTTTAAAATTATATCATAAATAACCTCAAAATAAATATCATCAGTAATATCTTTTATTATTTTAAGTGTTGCCAAACCTTCTCTTGGGTAACCATTTTCTTGTTTAAATCGAGACACTTTATGCCCTTGGCCTAACATAATTCCTAGATTTCTATTTCTGGAATCGAGAGTCAGGTCACCTAAACAGGTTAAACCCATAAAAGTTTCTCTTTTGGCTCCTCTTTTTAACCCAACTCGCATAATAGCTTCTACTCCTTTTGTAA
>JAQVGE010000080.1 GCA_028696935.1 Minisyncoccota bacterium
TTTTGTGATATACATTAAAATTATTGTCTTGTTTAATTTGAATAGCGCTATTATAAACTGAATAGTATGGCAAAGGAGCAAACTCTATTTCTCTTGATGCTTCTGTTTTTTCTTCTTCTGACTGTAAACGACGAGAGAATGAACCTACTATCATTTGTGTTTTAGGATATTTGGAAATGAAATTGCTAAGCTTTGCAAGGTTGTAGTTATCCTGCATTTGGTCTTCCCAAATTCTTTCTTCCAAGCAACCTTCAGGAGCAAGGATAAAACTTGTGTTTTGGTCTGCCTTCTGTTCGGAGAGAGAAATTAGTAGATTAACAATTTCATTATTTGAAAGCATCTTTGTTTCATCATAAGGTTCCAAATTGGGTTGCAAAACAACAACATCTATAGGAGTATTTTTTTCTTCCTCAAAGCTTGTCCAAATAATAAGTGAAAGAGAAATAGGAATAATAATTATAAAAGCAAACTTTAAAAGGTTGGAGGTAAAGAGTTTTTTGCTAATAAGTTTTAGCTTTCCAACTTTGTCGTTAATCCCTATTTGTTTAATTGCTTGATAAGCAAAATAGTTTGTAATCCAAACCCAAAGAGAACCACCAAAAACTCCAGTATATTCATACCATTGAACCATTATAGGCATTGTAGAAAAACCATTTCCAAAGGTCATCCAAGGCCATGTTAATTCCCAGTGGAGATGCAAAAACTCAATACTAATCCATAGAATTGGAAGAACAAAAAAACCTTTACTATTATTGAAAAGAATCTTCTTTATGTTATGATAGATTTGGAAAACCAAACCTCCTAAAAAAGCATTAAAAAAAGGAGCAAAAAACCCAAAGAATGTTGCATAAGAAATCCAATAGGTAGTAAGAATATTGAAAATAAAAAATGCAATAAAAGAATATTTAAATACTGCAAACTTTGAGAATTTCTCTTTGTTAATTGAAATATGATTTTCAACCCAAAGAATAGGTACAAGAGCAATAAATAGAATTGGAGCAAAACCAAAGGTTGGCCATGCTAAAGCTAAAAGAATTCCAGTTAGTGAGGCAATTAAAAAAAGTTGTTTTTTCTTCATTTTATTACATAATCCATTTTAACATCAAACTCTTCAGCAGGTATTTTTTCTAAGAATTGAAAAGGGAAACAAACTCCAACCTTTAAAGAGTTATTATTTTCAAGAAGTCTGTCATAAAAGCCTTTCCCTCTTCCCAAACGATTATTATTTTTGTCAAAAGCTACAGCTGGAATAATCATTAAATCAATTAAACCAATATCCTCAAATTTCTTCCCAGTAGGTTCCATAATTGAAAATGCTTCACCTTCTTTCATCGATTCAATTCCTTCAAACTGTCTAAGTTTCAAAATATCTCCTTCAACACAAGGGAGAAGAATTGTTTTTTCTTTATACCATTTAATAACGAAATCGTGAGTATATAATTCATCCTTCATTGACCAGTATGCAAGAACAATATTAGAATTTTTAAACCAATCCTTCTTTTCAATCTCTTTCCAAATAGGTTTTGACATTTCTTTCTTTTGCTCAAAAGAATATGCTTTCTTTAGTTCTTTAATAAGTTTTCTAAGTTCTATCTTTTCGTTTTTTAAACTATCCATAAAGCAATATTATATACCAAAAATGCAATTATCCAAGCTAAAATAGTTGTGTAAAGCGCAAGGAATATAGCCCAACGAAGTTTTCCGCTTTCTCTCCAAACAACAGTAAAAACTGCAATGCAAGGGAAGTATATTAAAACAAAAGCTAAGAAACTTGCAGCAGAAGCAATAGTAAATTCAGGAGATAAAACACTAATGGTGCTAACAATAAGCTCCTTTGCACTAATACCAGCCAAAAGGCCAATGCCCATTTTCCAGTCAAATCCCAAAGGAATTAAAACTGGCTCAATAAATTTAACAATATAGGAAATAAAGCTATTTCCAGTTTCGTGAGGATTAGGAAAGTTGAAAAGGAACCAAATAATAACAGATGCAATTAAAACAATTCCTGCAATCTTTTTCAAATAATCCTTAGTGTTAAACCAAATTATAGGTTTAATGTTTCTCCATGTTGGAACCTTATATTGAGGAAGAGTCATTACATAATTAGTACTAAGAGTTTTTATTATTGTCTTCTTGAAAACCATTGCAAAAATAATAGCAAGTAAAACTCCAAAAAGATACAATATACAAAGCACAAGAACAGGGTATTTAGGGAAAAAAGTTCCAATCAAAAGAATATAAACAGGCAATCTTGCGGAGCAAGACATAAAAGGAATTATAAGCATGGTTACTAGCCTGTCTTTTTTATTTTCAATTGAACGTGTCGCCATAATTGCTGGCACATTGCAACCAAATCCCATGATCATTGGAACAAAACTTTTCCCATGAAGTCCAATCTTGTGCATAAGATTATCCATAAGCCAAGCCACTCTCGACATATAATTAGTTGCTTCCATTAATGAAATAAAGAAAAACAAAATAATTATGTTTGGTAAGAATATAGCCACTCCTCCAACTCCTTGAATTATTCCATAGGAAAGTAAATCGGAGATTACACCATCTGGAAGTTTTGTGTGAACCAATTGACTTAGCCAGTCAAATCCTAATTGCATCCATTGCATTGGATACTTTCCAATGTAAAAAGTAGAATAGAACATTAGCCAAATTACAAACCCCAAAAATATGTATCCCCAAAATTTATGTGTAAGAATAGAGTCTATTTTCTTTGTTGTAGAAACAGATACCATATAGCATTAATAGGTTTTTGTTTCAATTCCAAGTGCTCTAACTTTTTGAGCAAAAGTTTCTAATTCTTCTATACTTAGTTTTTCCAAATTGCTTTCAGGAGTAACTCTGTCGATAGCATAAAGCATAACCATACGAGGCTTAACTTGTTTAACAACTTCCAACCAAGCAGAAAACTCTTCTTGAGTTGTGTTGTCAATAATTTTTCCATCATTTTCACCTCTAAGAAGTAGGGTTTGCATTATTGCATCTTTGCCAAAAAGAATCAATTTTTCTTTTACCTTTTCTAAGTTAATAACTTTAGGATTTGCCTTACTGATTGCATAAAACATCTTAGGAGTCGCAGAGTCAAGTTTTAAAATTGGATTATCAATCTTATGTAATGCATTGAAAATATCTTCTTTTAAAAGATTTGTAGCATTTGAAAGTACAGATATTTTAGCTTTTGGAGCATAAAGATTTCTGTAATGAACAACCATATCAATAATTTCACTAAACTCAGGGTGTAGAGTTGGTTCTCCATTCCCAGAAAAAGTTATTGAATCAATAATTGTTCCGTTTTCCTTAAAGCGAATTAATTTTTCTTTAAGTTCTTTTTCTATATCTTTTTTTTGAGGGACCAAATCAACAATTTCTTTTGTGTCTTCATTCCATCCACATTCACAATAGATGCAATCAAAATTGCAAAGTTTTTTGTGAGTGGGCAAGAGATTAATCCCCAAAGAATTGCCTAATCTCCTGCTATGTATTGGTCCAAATACAATTTCATTAAATAACATGTTCGAATAATTTTTTGCAAATATCGATAAAAACGATTAGAAATGGGAAGAAATTATATTTGAATTAAAAGTTTTGTTTGTGATGTTTTGTTAAATAATCAATTAGTGAAATGAAGAAAATTAGAATGGAAATAAGAAAATTAAAGCAATGAAAAGTAATATATCATTAATAAAAGACCAAATAAAACATTATCACAAATTTTGAAAAAGCCCATAATAGGGTTGCAAAAATTGATAAATATAAAATTTATAGTACTTTTGTAATCTTATTTTTAGAAGAGATGGATTTAAAAAACATAACACACCCAATACGTGATTATTTGGAGCTTTTTGATAAACGTTTTACTGAAAGCGTTTCTGTAGAAGGTTTCTTTGTAGATGATATATCTGATTATATTCTTCATCAATCAGGAAAAAAAATACGCCCTATTCTTACATTTCTTTCAGCAAAGGCAACAAATGGAGTTACAAGTCAAACAATACGTTGTGCGTTAATTTTGGAACTACTTCACACTGCTTCCTTAGTTCATGATGATGTTATTGATGAGAGTGAAAAAAGAAGAGGAAAAGATACTATAAATTTCAAATGGGGAAACAATACTGCTGTTCTTTATGGAGATTATCTTTATGGAAAATGTCTTGAAATTATAGAAACAGAAAGTGATTTTAAACTTCTACCAATTTTTGCTAAAATAACAAGTAAATTGCCTTTAGGAGAATTGATGCAGAAAGATGTGTCAGAGAGAATGGATTATAATGAAGAAAGTTATTTTAAGGTAATAAGTAATAAGACTGCTGCTATGATGGAAGTTGCTGCAGAAATTGGAGCAATGAGTTCTGGAGCTTCTACTGAAGAAATACAAAACTTAAAGTCTTTTGGTTATTATATGGGATTGGCTTTTCAAATTAGAGATGATATTTTGGATTTCTTCCCTGAATACAATACAGGCAAACCTTTTGGAAACGATATAAAAGAAAAGAAAATAACACTTCCATTAATATTCCTGCTAAATGAATCTTCTCCAAAAGAAAGAGAAGAAATATTACAATTTATTCAACAAGACAATAAAAAAGAAAAAGATATACTTGATTTAATTAATAGAGTAAGAGACGAAGGCTTTATTGATAAATCAGAAGAAAAAGTTAAGATGTTTTGTCATTTAGCCGAAATACAACTAAACAGATTTAAAGACTCAGATAGTAAGAGTAGTTTAATTGACTTGCTAAATATATTAGCAAAACGAGAAAGTTAATAATTAATTTAATATAAAATTTAAGTACGTAAAAACATGAAAAAGTTTATTTTAATCTTTGTCGCAATATTGTTCTGCGGCATAACAATTAACGCACAAACAAATAACAAAAAATCTACTCTACCTACTGTAACAATAAATACTTTAGAAGGAAAAGCAATTAAAGCTTCTGAATTTTCAAATGAAGGGAAACCATTTGTTATTTGCTTTTGGGCAACATGGTG
>JAQVGE010000081.1 GCA_028696935.1 Minisyncoccota bacterium
TTTTTTGACTCAAAACTTTTAAACTACTTTTATACAATATTAAAGTTCCGCTATATACGGGTCTCTTGGCGCAATTCCAAAATTCTTCATATTCAGCAAAATCAAATTTTTCTAAACTTTTTTTATCGTCAGAAATTTTAATTTCCTGTAGTCCAATAATGTCCGGGTTTTCAGAATTTAAAAAATCAACAAAGCCTTTTTTGACTACGGCGCGCAATCCATTAATATTCCAAGAAATTATTTTCATATAACTTTTCTAATCGTATTTTTTATGCTATCATTATCATATAATAATTTAGACAAATAATCAATGAAATTAGAAGAGAGAATTGAATATTTGCAAATGAAAAAAAGACACAGAAAAGTGCTTCGTCCTTGGTATAAAAAATGGTGGGGCGTCTCTTTGCTGACTGCTATTAGTATTATTTTAGTTTTTGTAATTTCTTTTGCCTTGTTAATCATTCGTTTGATTAAAAATCCTTTAGAAATGGCAAGTTTTTTGAATCCAAATTATTTAGATCAAATAACTCAAAACATTGAGCCCGATGAGTTTCGTATTAAATTAGTTGAAGGTCCGGCCAACTATTATTTGGGAACTTCAACCCCACTAACAACTATTGTGGTTTTTTCTGACTTTACTTGTCCCTATTGTAAAAAATCAGCCTATACTATTAGCGAGCTCGCCTTAAAATATGAGGACTCCGTTAAGATTATAATTAGAGATTTGCCAGTTTTGACTGAGGGCTCCCTGGAATTAGCTCTGTCTGCTCGTTGTGCTGGAGAGCAGGGGAAGTATTGGACTATGTATTATCAATTATTTGATAAACAGGGAAATTTTTCTAGCGCTGATTTAAAATCTTTAGCCCAATCAGCGGGAGTGCCTGATTTAGACAAGTTTTCTCAATGTTTAAGTTCAGAAAAATACAAAAATGATGTTGCTAAAGATTTTTCTGATGCCCAGTATTTAGAAGTTTCTGGCACCCCAGCCTGGTTTATAGACGGTTATAGCGCTGGTGAGGGAGCTATTCCTACTGAGGCTTGGTCTTCCTTTTTGGATTTAAAAGCCAAAGAAAAACAAGAGAAAATAATAGAATAAATTTTAAATATTAAATATATGATGCAAATTAGAATACATGGTCGTGGCGGGCAGGGCGTGGTAGCTATGGCAGAAATTTTGGCCATCGCTTTTTTTGATAACGGACAAACCGCTCAAGCTTTTCCTCATTTTGGAGTAGAGAGAAGTGGCGCACCGATTCAATCTTTTGTCCGAGTTTCTGACCAAGAAATATCTTCCCGAGAACATGTTTATGAACCGGATATTTTGGTTGTTTTGGATGATTCTCTAATTGGTAAAGCTGATATTTTTGTGGGAATAAAGCCCAAAACTAAAATTATTATTAACTCCAAAGAAAGTGCCGAAAAATTATTAATTGAATTCAAAAAAAGCGCTAAATTACCCCAAGGTTTTAGTGAAAAAAATATTTTTGTTAGTGATGCCACCTCTTTAGCCTTGGAAGTTTTTGGAAAAAACATGGTTAACACTGCGATGTTGGGAGCTTTGTGCAAGGTGCCTGGTCTTATTAAAAAAGAGTCAGCTATTTTAGCAGTCAAAGAAAAATTTTCCTATAAAGGTCCAGAAATTCTAGAAAAAAATATTTCAATAATAAACAAAATAACAAATTAATTTTTTAGATATGATAGCAAAGCCAAATTCATCATTAAATAATAAAACTGGGGCCTGGAGATCAATGCGTCCAGTAGTTGATAAAAATAAATGCGTAGCTTGTGGGATTTGCCTAAAGCTTTGTCCAGACTCAGCTATTGATTTTAAAAAATTTAATAATCAGGACAAAGCCAATATGAATTATGATTACTGCAAGGGCTGTGGTTTGTGCGCCAAAGAATGTCCCTTCAAAGCCATTTCAATGGAGGAAGAAAAATAAATTTAAAATCAATTATTTATGAACTTATTGCAAAAGACATTGGAACTTTGTCAATTATACGGAATAAAACCAAGTCGCTCCAAGGGACAAAATTTTTTAATTGAGGAAGAGGTTTATGATAGAATCGTTGACTCAGCTAATATTAAAAAAGAGGACACCGTTTTGGAGGTTGGTCCTGGTTTGGGATTTTTGACCTTAAAATTGGGGCAAAAAGCTAAGAAAGTTTTAGCAGTAGAACTTGATACAAAAATATTTCAATTTTTACAAGTTATGCTACAAACTCAAAAAATTGAAAATATTAAAGTTTTTAATAATGATATTTTGCAAGCCAAAGGAGAAAAATTTTCTAAAATGGGGAAGTATAAAATAGTTTCCAACCTGCCATACAATATTACTTCGGTTTTTTTGAGAAAGTTTTTGAGCTTATCTAACAAACCAGAATTAATAGTTCTAATGTTGCAAAAAGAAGTAGCTCAAAGAATTGTCGCCCAAGCTCCAGACATGAGTTTGCTTTCAGCCTCGGTTCAATTTTATGCTCAAGCTGAAATTTTGTTTGAAGTAAATAGAGATAAATTTTATCCAGCGCCAGAAGTTGATAGTGCTGTCATTAGGATAAAACCAATAGCAAATAGATTAAAAAATTATGAAGAAGAAAAAAAGTTTTTTTCAATTTTGAAAATTGGTTTTAGCGCTAAAAGAAAAATGCTGAAAAATAATTTGAGCTTGGGTCTAAAAATGGATATTAAAGAAATTGAAAATATCTTAAATCAGGCTAGCCTAGATTCCAAAGTTAGGGCCGAGGAATTAACAATTGATAATTGGTTGAATATTTATAGACTTGTTTGTTTCTTGTAAAAAATAGTATACATTTTGGTGTTTAATTATTATTTAGCTTTTCTAAAATTAGAAGAGCTATTTTTTTCTCTGCTAAGTATTAATTTTGAAAATTTATTTTGAGTTCAAAATATGTTTATAAAAATATAATATTATTTAATTTATAATATAAATGGGCTAGACTATCATGTTCAAGTCGTGGAAAATAATTGATAATTAATTAATGATATTTTTATTTTTTATATAGTTAAAATATGGATTTTGCTGATTTAAAGGCTGAATATTATTTATTTAAAAAGGCTGATTTTGGCCGTATTTATGTTTTTGTCGATTTTGGTAATGTTAGGCCTTGGGCTAAAGAGTTGTGGCCAGATAAAAATAAATTTAGAATAAATAGCGAAATAGATATTGAAAAGCTAGCGAGAGTAATAAACAGGGTCTCTCCAGCTAAAAAAATATTTTATTATGGTTGCTATGTTAAAAATTTAGACTTGCCAGATGGTCACGAAAATAATCAACGACATCGTAAATCAACTTTTCGTTTAAGTAAGGCTAGAAAAAATGGATTTGAAGTCAGAACTAAAGATATTAAAATGATTCCACACTATGATGATGCTGGTAAATTTTTAAATAAGATTCCTAAATGTAATTTTGACGTAGAGATAACAATGGATATGATAATAAAAGCTGATAAATATGATTCAATTTTTTTATTGTCTGGCGATAGTGATTTTGGTGCCTTGCTTGGTTATTTAGAAGATAAAGGAAAAAAAATTGTTGTCTTGTGTACCAGAAATCGTATGAGTAAAGAATTGCAAGAGGTTGCTGATGTTTTTATTCCGGCTGAGAACTTATCCCCATTTTTATTATTTGAGCCGTAAAATAAAAACACTCCGCTTGCGCGGAGGTGTGAATACGATCCTAGTATCGTTTAGGCGACGGCAATCTTTCAATTACAATATTATTATATTGTATATTTAAAAACAAGTCAATAGTTTTCACAGTAATTAAAGAGAGTTTTTTAGCAGATAAGCAATTTTAAATTAATTAATATAAATTAAACATTTTAGTGACATTTTTTAATTTAATATCTTGATTAATTTTCGTTGTTCCTTGAAAAAAACCATTTTTTAATAATTATAAGTCTATTTTTTATTTATTCACCGCGCTAAATATTATGCTACTAAAAATATTTGCTTTTTATTTAAAAATATTATAAAATTGAGTATATGAATAATAAATTTTCTAGGATGGAAAAAGAAAGAAAAACAGCCTTGATTGTTTTAGGTATTTTTTCTGTTGTTATCTTAACAGCTTTGTTTTGGAATCTGTCCAGTAGTATCAAAAATCCAGTAAGTGCCAAGAAAATGGTGCTAAAAACTGATGAAAGTAAAAAAACTTGTACCGACGATAGTTGCGCTGTTTCTGGCGATAGTTTGAGCGCTGATAATATTGAATTAAAAAATAAAGACACTGACAAAGATGGCTTATCTGATTGGGATGAGCTTTTTATTTATGGAACTTCACCTTATTTGGAGGATACTGATGGTGATGGTTTGAACGACTCAGAGGAAATCAATATTTATAAAACTAACCCTGCTTGTCCCGAGGGTCAAGTTTGTAGCGGAACTCTGACTCAAGGTGATGCTCAGGAAAATGTTTCCGTGGGTGATGATATTAGTGGTTTATATGATTTATTAAATAGTTTAGAGGAATCTGACACCGGCACCAACGCCAGCACTACTTCAAGCAACTCTACTTCTAGTTCATCCAACTTAAATATTGA
Organism: Minisyncoccota bacterium; assembly: GCA_028696935.1. The sequence goes on from JAQVGE010000081.1 coordinate 4,564, forward strand.
CCCCGCTCAACTTCGCTCCTTGTTATTGGAAAACGGTTTTTCCAAAGAAGATTTAGACGCTATTTCTGATGCTGATTTGCTTAAAATATACCAAGAAGCAACAACTGAATTATAAATTTATTAAATAATAAATTAAAATAAATATAATATGAATAAGCCTAAACCAAATTTCTTTAAAAGAAAGTTTTTGCTTGGTTTTTTTGTTTTTGTACTTTTCTTTTCTCTTGTTCCTTTACCTTATAAGAATGTTCATGCTCAGCTTTCAATCCCGATTTTAGAGGCATTACAGACTCAACAAGCGATA
>JAQVGE010000082.1 GCA_028696935.1 Minisyncoccota bacterium
ACGATCGGGGGGCTCGCTGTCGACACTTCCCCAAAAGAACATCATGGGTACGCTCATGCATTTGCATCGTGCGAAAATGGAATTAGTCCGGCGTATCGGGGTAGAAACAGAAAATGTCAAGCAGTATCGGTACTTCGATCTAAAAGTTGCAATACGACATGCCCTCGAAAATATTGCACTTCACTGGAACAGATGCAGCCGTTCGGCGCGGCGCACGCATTGCGAACATCTTGTCACGACCGATTATCCCGACTACTTCCACGACAAGGCATTTCGTCAAGCGGCACTTCGTTGGCGCTTGTATTACCGCTTCGTTCAGAAGCGACACCCCTGCGCCATGGCCTTACTCATCCGCTTCTACCGCCTGCGAATAGCCGATTAGCCCATTTCTTTTTAAACGTTCACCTTCGAATTTTTCAAGCTCGGACATCACAACCGAGAACCCCTCCGGATCATCTGCCCAGGCCCCTTTTTGCGTATGGGGGCCATACGCGGGAAACAACACCCAAGCGTAGCGTGAAGCATCGGGAAACGTCTGTAATAACTCGTAGCTGCGCCTCATATGAAATCCCGCCGTAACGATGCCCACCGTCACCGGCGCCTGCTCCTTCGATGCGATTGTCATCTCATCGAGCAAGGGGAGGCAACGCTCAATATTTTCCTTTGTCGAGCGTGCTTGTGTTTCAACAACAATACGCTCCTTGGGGACACCTGCCAAAAGCAAACGTTCGCGCATATATTCTGACTCCGAACGTAACGCCGAGTCGTTTGGCTCCAAAGTTTCTCGTGAGGGATTCCCGCCGCTCACAAGGTAGCGAACCCGATCGTTTTTTGCCCCGATACGGAGCGCCTCCTCCACGCGATAACCGCATCGGGCGCTGCCCAAAATCATGAGGATATCGGGAGGGACGGCGGTGGCTTCAGACTCATAAAACAAAAAGGTTTCGATGGCCTGAAGGTCGCCCTTAGTCACGTGAGGACGCTTTTTCGCGTAATTCAAAAGATTTCGATAAAAAGGTTTCGCCCCTTGACCCGTTGTCTGGTAGAAATACGATTGAACATACAAAAATGATAAGGGAGCTCCGTTCCCTTCAATGACCACAGGTCCTGTATTTGTGATGGCAATATCCCAAGACGCAAAAGTCATCTCGGGGACAATTGTCGCCAACTCTCTGGCAAGTGCTAAAGCCTCCCGAAAAAAAGGCAGGGCACGCCCGACAAGGTATTCATACGGCATCGCCTCGCGCATCGCCTTCGGCATACGTTCGGGCCACACGATTAATCCAGTATCCAAAAACACAGGCAGCGTATAGCCCCCATGACTGATGTCTGATTTCCCCTTACCAAATTGGAATAATGGCGGCAGGTCGATACGCACATCATGCCCTGTGTTTAGTGTATGAATCTTGAAAATCGCAACAGATCCCGCATGGAAACGATTCATCTCAGGATGTTGTTCAATAAACGATTCGACAAGCGTACATCCTTCTTCTATTAAACGCTGCCATAGGGCGTCCGAAGTTTCCCTCGTCTTCGGGGGTGACACCGTGCGTATACCCTCACCGCGCGCCAGTGACGGGGGCTTGACAACGAGTTTTACTTGATGACTCACAAAGGTCCAAAACGCATCTTTCGTTGTCTTTGAAAGATCCATGAAATCGCGACCCAAGCGATCACCCATACGATTTAAGAGAATTGTCTTATCGCGCAGCACATTAATTTTCCCCTGTTCGTTGATCGCCTCAACGAACGCGATATTATCCTCATTTGAAAAATGTGTCGAAGAATCCAGCTTCTCATACTGCCAATACCGGTAGAGCACATAATGGCGAATGCTGCCTCCAAATCTTATTTTATAGCGCAGGATCTTGAACGCAAAGTAAGGGACGTAAAGAAAATTCTTATCCGCCTGCTCAACAGCCAAAACACTCATAGCAAGAAAATTTCGCAAGCGGCTCCTAATCGTTTTATTCATGCGCTTCGTCCCCTCAACCATTACCACCCTCGGCCCTATTCCTCGGGCATAATCCGCTTTAAAAAGCTCATTAATAATAACATGATACGTCGGACCATTCGATCACCAATCTTGACTTTTACAGTTTAAACCGAGAAACACCCCTGTAATCGCGTATACGGCGTCATTACAGTGGTTAATGTATTCCCGAAAGTGGAAGCGAAAGCTCCGATTCATTTTTATGACAGATTCAGTATTTGCTTCAATTCTTTCGCCGACAACACCTTCCCCACGGATACGACTTTCTCATCGACAACCAGCGCAAGCGTTGTCATGACCCCATACCGGACGATCTCTTTTAATGCTTCTACATTTTCGATTGAGGCGTCAAGGGAAGATTCTTTCAACACTTTTTTTAAGTTCTTTTCGAGCTTTTCGCATTTGCCGCAGCCTGTTCCCAGAATTTTTATAACCATGGTTTGACCTCCCTATGTCAATAAAAATATAATGAAATTCAATCCGTACCCCACCAGGATATTACCGACTCAATGGCCTCCAAGAACGTATCAATATTCGATGGGTCTGCAAGCCTGGAGCCTTCGACGAACACGTATTCCATCTCCCTTTCAGCCATTTCAATGAGCACTGAGACAAAGGAAAGTTGTATGCATGAGCAGAAATGGAACCTTTATTGACTTCCACCAGGGCCATATCGTGTTTTTTGCCTTCCAAATCATTTAAGACGCGCGTTAAATTTGTCTTTTTGAGCATCGATTGGAAATCGCGCCCGCTCAAGGCCACCGTCGCGGAGCTTAAAGGCCAGTTGCGCACGTTAATAAGGCCACCGCCGCGCTCGAAGAAGGCCACCCTTAAATTTTCATAGTCTTGAGAAGAAAACAGCCCCCTACCAAGAGAAATGACGCTATTTTAAAGCTCCCAGCTGTCCGTCCGGCAGCCTATGTTTGTAATGGTGGGGATCTGGTCTCGTTTTGAAAGAAAGTGGCCAAAGACTTTACTGCACCGATGACCATAACCCATGAAATATCCGCAGCATAGAAATATTTCTTCTGATATCTTTGCCATAACCTAACCATGATCGTATTTCCCATGATCGTTGTAATAATTACTGAAACCTCTGACATCTGTTCGGCAGTATGGCGTTTTTCTATTGTCTTGTCCAAGGCTGCCTTGAAAGTATCCATGTCAAATTTTTGGGTTGCGGTCAGGATATAAATATCGTAGAAGTCCCTCATACGGGTATTGATTACGCCGCGGGTAATAATTGTTTCAAATTTCTCAGCTAATACCGTTTCCACATTATACGCCATGATGTTGATTGACCTGTCCTCAAACATTAACTTAAAACTATATTCAATTTCACCTGGTGTAACACAATCTCCAGTTGTGATATCAATCTTGAGAGTTTGACGAGTTTTATCAAAAACAGCACTAATTGAAACACGATAGCCAGGATATTCTGATTCCTCCCGTATCTCCTCAATGCTCAGCAAAGAGAATTCAGCGCCATCATCAATTTCTGTTTGGAGGATCTTGTCAATCATTACGGTTATTTCAGACAGGGTCAATTCCTGACCCTTGAACGTTGCGTCCATATCCATTGTAGTCCGCGCGTCTATGCCAACCATTGCCGCAATAAGCATACCGCCTTTCAGGATAAAATTTTGCTTGTAATCCGATGCGGCCATGCGTTCTAAAAATCGTTCAAGCATGAAATTCCGTAAAAGAATTTCGGCTCCCACATTTGACTTTTTGGAGAGGTTGCGTATAAGGGCTTTGAGTTGAGTCGATGTTTTCATAAGAGTACTTCCATATAGCTCCTGAGCGGCTTTGTCACCCGAAACATTTCAGCCATCTGCATAAGTGTGTTTAGGTTTTTGTCTTTGCGGAGGCTGTAGCGTTTGATGGCATCGGTTACAATGGCGAGGTCCATTTGATTTCGACTGCGTAAACAGTCGCAAATGGTTCGCTCTAACCCATAGGCAATAACCGAATTCCCAAACATCGTCATAAGTTTTGTCACGCCCACCTCATACAGTGCTCGCTTGATTGTGAAAACCGTGAAACCATCCTCTCTCAGTTTTGAGACACCATAACCGGTTGGCACGGTCACCGTGTAATTGATAGGGTCCCGATCAGTCAGATCATGAAGAAAAAGTGCCGTCTCATGTGAATAGATTATTTTCGGACGCCGCAATTGAGAGATATACATTTTATCAACATACTCATCCGGCAACATATAAATCCCAAAGGCTACCCGTTCTAACTTTCCGGATTTTACAAACAGCCGCATACGCTCATTCGAAATGCCCGCTTCATTTGCTTGTGCGGTGGTAATTACGCCGCCATTCTGCGTCATGATTGACTGCAACGCATTAGGAATTGCCAAGTTATTTCACCCCCGATTTGATTTTCATGCTTATATACTACATTAAACTTGCATGAAAATCAATATTTATTTTGATAGTCATACGAGTTTGGGATAGTAAATAGGCATAGTAATCAAGCGATCCGCCGATAAAGTATCGAATCACGTGAATAATCGACCGCTCTACCTACCGCTCAAGCCTCTATAACGGTCGTTTTCCGGGCAGATAACATAGACAAAAGGAAATGCCATGGCATGGTCAAATGCATTTATCAAAGACTAAAAAAACCTCCGCTCGTTCAAACGGAGGTTTTTTGTGGTGTAGGCATAAGCTCCGATTCATTTATATTACAGATTCAGTATTTGCTTCAATTCTTTCACCGACAACACCTTCCCCACGGATACGACTTTCTCATCAACAACCAGCGCTGGCGTGGTCATGACCCCATAACGGACGATCTCTTTTAATGCT
>JAQVGE010000083.1 GCA_028696935.1 Minisyncoccota bacterium
CTACCCAAGCAAGCCGGGCAAATTTATCGACGGTAGCGAAAAGCAATGATGGGGGATTATTGTATAGACTTTCGTCCACTAAATCTATCGGCAAGCCACGATGGAAAAAACATTCAGTATCTAAACAAAACACTTCGAATTTGTTTTTTAGGACATTGAATCCCATTTTGAATCCCATTTTCCCTTTATCTACTAGGCTGCTGCCACACCAAGGACAATGAGTAATAGGGAACTTATTTTGCCGTTGAGCAGTTGTTAAGTCGGGCGCATCAGATATCTTATCGATAATCTCTTCCGCAGAACCGTTAGCATCCCTTAGTTTATTGGGTGATGAGGAGGCGCCTATCCATAACCCTATTGAGAATGGCTCTTCCTCAATTAATTGTGGCATAAATTTATCGCAAACAAAATTCAATGAGAGAACCATTCTGGCCGCTCGTTCAAATTGTTGAGCTGTAAGCAAGCGAAGAGTATATCGCATAATCACGGACGTGCCATATCCAGCAGAACCATGTTTGATACGCCTCAACAACAATGAAAATACAGATAGCAGAAAATAGGCTTCAGTTTTTCCACCTCCGGTGGGGAACCAGAGAAGGTCTACACTCTTTGACCTGGTATCGGAGTTAGGATGGATAATGCATTCCACATTGATCAGTAAGAACGCAAGCTGAAATGCGTGATAATGTATGTTTTCTGCCTCTTCTCCAGGTTCAGGATCACTAGATGGGTCATTTTTTATCATATTGATCAGCATAGCGCTATTCGTAAGTCGATATATGTCTAAATATTCAGGATTATCCAACAACTCGACTCCTTCGCGCATTCTGCTTAATGCACTTCTTTGATTGACCAACATAGTCTTTGCAGCTTCTGCATATCTGGTATTGAGATTCAGGGCCAATTTATCTTGTGTTTCAATCCAGGATTCATAACCATTCACAAAAAGGTTCAACCATTGTATGATTTGAGAGTCAGTACTAGATGAATAATAGCTACTATCTTTAACTTTTAAGGCAGATCTTGAGTTTTCGAGATAAGTGTTTGTGCTAACAGGTGGAATTGTTGATGGTAGAACCTCAGTCTGAACTACCTTTATCTTCCCGTCCACTTTATGCCAGGAACATGCGCAATTGTGTGCTTGCGCATATACTTTGGAATCACGATACTGGCAATCCATAATTTTATCTTCCATTGTGGCATAAGATGGCAATGGTGGCTGGGGAAGAGGCAGAAGATTTTCATTTTGCACCTTGATTTTGCATTGGAACATACAGATGTCATTCAGCATAGGACTTCGCCGTAGCTCATTATTTTGAGATTTCATGTTTTGTCTATTTTCCAGCAGTAACTTAATAACTCTTATTTCTGGTTTGTTTTCTATCATCAAAACATGCAAATTGTACGATATTGAACTATTATCAATCCTGTCCGAAGGGATACAGATAACCTTACGGGTTTCGAGTTCGGACAATGTGATCTTATATTGAAAATGATGTTGACGTCTTATCCAAGTCTTCCTGTATAGTGAATGGATTGATTCTAATATGTTTTTTATCCTTGTGTAACGATCTTTTTCCAAATCCTTAGCTGATTTTAAACGCTCATAAACTGCCTGTCGGATTGTTTCTAAGTTTTTAAAATCACCACTAACTTCTTTTCTGCTTTGACCCACCAGTTTCCTGGAGAGATACACTGTTTTAGTATCCTGATCATAGGATATCAAGTTTTCTAAATATTCTTGGTTGCCTGCGTTAAGTGATCGAATAAGATCATAATCATCAAATTCCATATTGATCCGAAGCATGGGATGGATCTCAAAAGTGGGATCGAGTTGACGATAACTGCCAAAACTGATATCAATAACAGTATCTTGGGCCGCTCTATCCAAGCAAAACGATAATCCCAATGAATTGGGATAAAGTTCTGGCCTAGTAAAATCATCGTTGGCCAACCTTCCTTCTTCCACGAGATTATCCGATTTTTCAGATTCATCATCCCAATCAGGGGCCAACTCAAGCTCTGTAGTTGTATCTTCGGATAGATCTATCTCCATCTGATGTTCATCTCCTATGGATTCAGGCAATCCCTCCAAATGAGGAAATATAATTCCTGCTAAATACTTGTTTAGAGGATAATCACAGATGATTTCTTCTTCGTTGTTATCAAGGAAAGTATCGTTACATGGTCCGACTAAATTTTTACGCAGAAGTTCCTTGAGTATTACCCTAGGGTCACTCCCCTTCATTTTGGCCTCCCTGTTCAATTAGCTTAATGAATACCGCTTTTATAAAATTGTGATCAATAATGCTCTTGATGGCTTGAGAATCCAGTTTCGAGAGTAAAGGGTATTCCTCTGTATTCTCGCACACATATTGAATAATAAATTGATCATAATCTGCAGGCTGGCTTAGAATAATCATTTGAGCTTCTGCACTAAGATTGTGCCCTAAGCTAATCATCACTCCAAGAAAGTAACTTCTGCTTGATCTGATCTCAGCAGCTTCGGTGTTGTTTAAAAGCCCCTGTTTCAATAGAAAGCTTATCAGCTTTTCAAGTTTGCTCTTTTGAGGAAAGCGTGTCTTAGCATCAACTGAAACCCAGTTTTTAATAATATATTCAGAACTTACTCCTATATGCATAGCAAGATTATTAAGTTTCGTATCATAGCATGAATAATTATCGATAACATTATCATCGGACGACTCTGGATTATCAATATTCAGATACTCTCTCAATCTTTTTTTCCAAAGCTTTGAGAACCTCTCTACCTGAGCAAATCTCTGTGAGGTATTGCTCAATAGTTGGTACAGATAATCCCTACTTTTATTTTCATAGATCATTATAAAATCGGCCATCTCCAAGTCTGTAACCGATACTAAAGCAATATCATCACCATCCTTCCTGAGCACTTTCTGAGAGCAGCTGACATTTTGGATACTTGGTTCTTTTATGGTGACTACCTGTATAATGTAATTATCATAACTATCGTATCCTGTTGCCAATGGAACCATCTCATCTGAAACATCATAGATTCTGTCTTCAAATTTCACAATTGGATCATCGGTATCGCTGCTACCCAACCTATTAAGTTCAAGTTCCGGGAATAAAGACATATCCTTAGCACCAGTATTTTGTCTTTCCCAACGCTGTATCTTTTTCATGCGAGAACTCAGGGCACTAATTTCAGGTGGATATAACAACATCTTTATCCACACTTCTTGGTCCAGAATTTGTCTTTGTAGCCTGTTGATAAGATTGTAGGTTGGCAGTTGAGTAAAATAATATGTTTTAGCTGCGCTACCTTTTCCGATCTCCCTACGAAAATCTTTGTCAGATATGAGATTGATATGGCTCATATCATGAATGGTTAGTTGTTTGCGCCATTCATCCACATCCCCATTATTGACTACCAAATTTACCTTCTCATTCCCCAAACCAGCCAATGCAGACCAAATCGTAGGACTTAGTATTTTTACATCGTATATAATGCGTAATTGGTCGATTATCTGATTTATACTCTGTTCAATATCTTCTTTTTCATAATTGTCAGATAGCATTGATTTAGTGATTTCCATTCTGCAACTTGCAAGCTGCTCATCTATATTATCTAACATATTTAATTTATCACCCAATATCTTGAAAAACAGGAAATGAGCTTGCTTAAAGTGATCCCGTGAATCGTAATCATCCAACAGATTATCACGTAAACGGTAATACTCAACACAAACATCCGTCAGCTCTTCACAATCCTGGAGTCCTTTCATTTGGATTTCTATTTGGTATTTATCCAGTAAGCGATATTCTTCATTCTTGGTCCAATGCCAAACGAGTAATGATTTGTCTGGGGAGAAAGCTTGGTTTCCAATAAGGCAATAGTTCTTGAATAAACCATTGTTACAATCGTTTTTCACAAGAGACTTTAATTTACTAATCTTGGTATCTCCACTTACAATAAGATACTCATACTCACCTAATTCTCTGTGTTCCAGCATATGAGCTCTGGCAAGCTCATAATCACTGGCAACCAAAACTAAAGATTCTATTGGTAGTGTTTCCTTGATATAATCCTGGTCACTTGCTACTATGCTACCAAAGGGAATACAATGTTTGAGGTTAAGGCTATTAAGTTGAGAAAACAGTTCGCTCTTGTTGCATATTAGTATGATCTTCTTTTGAAAGAATGATGGCGGTTGTTCGCAGTTTTCTGTTAATAGATTGTAGCATTCTTTATAGCATCCCAGGGCTTGATGGCACTTGCGATCTGAGTAATTCTTTTTATCTGCGATAAAGTGTATTTTAAAGACTTCGTCAAAATTATCAAAGTGCTTAAGGCGATGACCCTCTTTTATTTTACTAACCAAACTGTGTTTGCCTTCATACATTTCATAGTAAGACGAAATCCCCTCTCTAATAAAGATGTAGTCAGATTTCAAGGTTTCAAGATCTGGCATAAATGTACTTGGACTTGCCACCAGGAGATTGTAAACTAATGGTATTAGGATAGCCAAAGTGATATTTTGAGGGCTATCCGGACTATTTGTGCCAATGTAAATATTACAGTCCTTAGCTAATGCTTGCTGGACTACATAGTAATTGGCCCGATGATAATCACTTTTGTAGATTTCATCAAAGCTTGGAGTATTTCTGAATTTCTTTAAAGCCTTCTCAGCCAAAGGGATCAGGCTATAAATATTTTGTTGTTTTTCATCCATAGTTTCCCCCGAATGTATTGGTACACAAAACCATTATAGAATTCGATCTTTCATGTTGCTATTCGGTTGTTATTCAAGCATCTGAAAGCCTTGGGA
>JAQVGE010000084.1 GCA_028696935.1 Minisyncoccota bacterium
GACAATCGACGCTTCGGACAATTTTGAGTCTCTGATCGGCAGACAGAAAAAAGCAATCCCCATACCCCGCAGTCCAGTTCAAGAAAGCAGATTACGCGGCAAGCGCGTAATCAATCCTGATTCCTTCTTTGGTAACGGTCCGTGCAAAATAATCGACCACCTGCAGCAAAATAGAGGTCAACGGAGAAATCAAAGTTCCGGCGACAGGTAAAGCGGAAGGACTTTTCAAGGAGAAGCCGGCTCCGATAAATGGTAAAATGTCCAGCGCCTTATAGCCGGAGACAATTTTGTCCAAAACCTTTTGATAACCGACTCCCCGTCGAATATAAACGATTTTGAATCTTTCAGCTTTTGACATTCCTGAATCCTCGAAACTCTCGTCTGTTATCCTCGGACGCTATTGGGGGGCCAGCTTTTTCATTTTTCGCTTCAATTCCGGCGAGATCGGTACGGGGCCGCGTTTCCAGCTACCAACCACGATGATGTTGGCGCCGAGCCGTCTCCCGGTCGCCGCGCGGCAAAACCGGAGCCATCTGCGGCGCTTCGTCAACGATGCCTCCTTCCGGAGATGCGCCGCACTCCCATTGTAAAACAATCGGGCGGGGGGAGTCGCAGAGTTTTCCCAATGCCGCCGCCGAAAGTTTCTGGTCCGTCCGCAAGGCACGAATTTTTTCCGGAGTCCATGTCGAAGTTCGAATGAGAATTATCCCTTTTTTTGAGTATCCGTGCGAGTTTGCGGGAACCGTTTCAAAAATTCGTCAGGTAATATACCTTCTGTCATCCATGAAATCAAACGATTGGCGCGATTCTATTGAGATTGTCCGGCCCGAGGAAGGGAAGCGGTCCGTTTCAGCTTCGGAACGAACGGACGTTCTCAATGGGCGTTGCGGCGTTTATGCTATCGTTTATCCCCCCCATTTTCGTACTGGGAGCCGTCGAACGCATAAAAAAGGCGTAGGATGTCATTATTTTTGCTTTTTTTCACTGTCGTCCCATAATTCTTTGAAATTGTCAATTTTGCCTCCCTGTTTGAGGTGGTGTGGGATTGTTTTCAGAAAATACCCATTTCCGGTTTTTCTCTTTTTTGTGTTTTGTCATGCGGGAGCGAAACCTGGTAAATATGCCAGTTCCGGAGCGCCTCGCATACGGACCGGATCACTTGCTGTCCCACAGCATTTGAGAACGCTTCCCATATCCAGACCACACCAGACGACGCCACGCAAGGCGGGGAATAATCGCGTAAAGGTATGTTTCCATTCATTTTGCCACGCAATAAAACGGAGCAAAATATATGTCAGAAGAGCCGTCCATATCTGCCACCGAACCGCATTTTCGTTGTAGCCGATGAAATCGGAGAGTTGGAGTGTCTGCTTGATTTCTTTGAAGAAAACTTCAATGGCCCAGCGCGCCTTATAGAGATCGCAAATGGAACTTGCCGACCAAGTGAAGTTGTCTGAGAGGAAGGTCATGCGTTTCGGCTTTCCGTCGACTTCGATGATTGCCTCAATCAGACGCAGAGTTTCAGGATACCAGACGGAAGTACGCTGTCCGGTCAGTCTGATGACGACATCTCGAAGAATATTGAGCTTGGGTGCACTGTGCTGTCCCACAACTTCATACTTCATATTGTCCTTGGCGCGGGTGATCCAAAAAACGCCGCGGTGAAAAAGCCGCCAGAGATGTTTGAAGTCAACATACGCCTTGTCAAAGATGACGATTTCTCCTTCGTTGATCCCCTCGCAAAGCGCCGGCGCTTCCGCCGAATCATGCGTCCCCGCTGTTTTTACAAGAATGAAATTGGGCAGAAATGAGCGCAAATCCAGACGCAAGTGCATTTTCGCCGCCGCTTTCCGCCTACGATGTTTTGCCCAATCCAAACAGTTGGCGATCAATTGAATCGTTGTCGAATCAACCACATGGATCATGCGCTTGAAGCGTTTCGGCAGGGCACAGTATTGCCTGCCTTGAATCCGAAAGTTCGGACTGATCTCATTTAAATGTGCAAGAACTTCCCAGAACAGCTTTTCCGCCATACCGGCATCACGATTCCGGTTCGCATGGGACAGCCCATTCCGGCTCGGCGGAACACAATCCCGAATTTTACTGACCAGCCCGCAATGATTGCGAAGCGTATCGCAAATGTCGTTCAGGCCGAGCGCATGCGTCAACTGCCCGAATACCAGCGCAAAAACATGGCTTGTCGGACTGAACACCCGCGACTGCCGGTCAATTCCGAAATGATTGGCGATTTTCGGAATCAAATTTCGTGGAATCAACTTGAAAATTTGCGACAATACGGTCATCTTATGTTTTGACGGTTTCATGATGGCTCCTTATCTTTCGTGGTAGAAATATAAGTTACATCATGCGCCGTCATCTTTCAACTTTTCACATCCCTATGGGATGGCTGTGGCTTTTTTTCTTTTATCCCCTGAGCCAATTTCAAAAGTATTGGCTCCCTCTTGTTGACCACTTGTTTTTGCGCGCGCCAAAACCGTTTTGGCGTACCAATTCCGACTTCTTTCACCAAAAGCCGCGAAAAATCAGATTTCAGACCGTTTTCCCCCTCTCCCATCAACGCGGGATGTTCTCTATATCCAGTTGTTTATTCCCGTCTAACTATTTCTATTCAAGCATGTTGAATAGTTGTTTTACGGTAATGGCGATCACGCCGAACATCAGATGGCAAAGAACTTTCCAATGACCCTTCACTCTGACATGGCGTGCACCATAGTTGTCTTTCAAATCCGAATTGCCGCGTTCCACCGTCGAACGCTCCCGATAACGAATCTTTCGTGCCGGGGCAAGCTCAACCTTGTCTCCCCGACGCGAATTGGGGTCAATCACCGGAATGTGACCGAGCTTTTCCGAAAATGCTCTGATCTCTTCCGCGTCATAAGCCGAATCGGCCAAGTCATACAAAATGCTTGCACGATCCGAAGCCATTTGCATCAAAGGAATTGCGGCTTGACTGTCGTGCATGGAAGCCGAACTCAGTATTGCCGCCAGCGGAACTCCGCCGTCTCCCAGGGATAAATGCAATTTGTATCCACACCAGAAGCTTGTTTTCCCCTTGCTGTCCCGTTTGCCGCCCCAATCGCAGCCTTGCGTCAAATCGCCGACGTTTTCAGCAAGCGTCCGGTTCGGTTGGAGTTCAAGCCGCCGGGTTTTGGTTTCAGAAAGTTCCTGTTCCGCCAGTGCTGCTTTCTCCGCCTTGCTTTTTCGGCCCCGCTTCTTTTTGTGCTTGGTCTTCGGTGTATTCTTGCGGCAGGCCTTTTCTCTTCCGACGATTGCTGTGGAATCGATGCTTGCATGTCCGACCAGTTTTTCCGTGTAGTTTTCCTTTACGATCATCGCATGAATGGCATCCGGAACTCTTTCCTCGGAAAACACTTTGAATACCCGGGAAAACGTCGCTTCAGACGGGACCTCGCCGCGACATTCCCAACCGCAAAGCCGCCGCAAACTCGGATTTGTTTTCAGGTTTTCAATCAGCGCCTTCGTCGTCGAAAGGTCGTAAACCGCTTTCAGAAAAAACGCCCGAAGCATTTTCTCGCGGTCCTTCATCGGTCGGCCCAAGCCGCACCAGCGTAGCGCACTGGTGATGAACCGGGACGGCCGAACCACTTCGACAATCCGCAAAAATTCCTTCATTTTCGCGGTTAATTCGCCCAATTCTTCTTCCAACATTGGAAAAAGATATCTTTCCATCGTAAAGTAAAGCTTCGGCAGATCGTTCATTTTTTCTCCAGGTTTGATACGCCCAGAGTTAAGATGAACCCTCTGCCTCTTTTTTCATCCCTCCGAATTAAATACTTTTGAAATTACCTCCCCTTGTTTCTGAGCCAATTTCAAAAGGATTGGCTCAGCCTTGTTGATCACTCGTTTTTGCGTGCGTTAAAACCATTTCGGTACACCAATTCTGATTTTTTTCACAAAAAGCCGCGAAAAGTCAAATTCCGGGACGTTTTCCTCCACTCCCGTCAACGCGGGATGTTCTCGATATTCAGTTGTTTATATCCGCTTAATCCGTTCTATTCAAGCATGTTGAATAATTGCTTTACCGTTATGGCGATCACGCCGAACATCAGATGGCAAAGAACTTTCCAATGTCCCTTCACCCTGACATGGCGTGCGCCGTAGTTATCTTTCAAATCCGAGTTGCTGCGTTCCACCGTCGAACGTTCCCGATAACGAATCTTGCGTGCCGGAGCAAGTTCAATCTTATCTCCCCAGCGCTGATTGGGGTCAATAATGGGAACGTGACCGAGCTTCTTCGAAAACGCTTTGATCTCTTCGGCGTCATAGGCTGAATCCGCCAAGTCATATAAAATCGTCGCTCGTTCCGAAGCCATTTGCATCAAAGGAATTGCAGCCTGACTATCATGCATGGACGCCGAACTTAGAAGCGCCGCCAATGGGACTCCGCCGTCTCCCAGGGACAAATGCAACTTGTATCCGCACCAGAAGCTTGTTTTCCCCTTACTGTCCCGTTTGCCTCCCCAATCACAGCCTTGTGTCAGGTCGTTGGCGTTTTCAGCAAGCGTCCGGTTCGGTTGGAGTTCAAGCCGCCGGGTTTTGATTTCGGAAAGTCCCTGTTCCACCAGCGTCGCTTTTTCCGCTTTGCTTTTGCGGCCCCGTTTCTTTTTGAGCTTGATTTTCGGCGTGTTCTTGCGGCAGGCCCTTTCTCTTCCGACGATTGCCGTGGAATCGATGCTTGCGTGTCCACCAGCTTATCGGTGTAATTCTCCTTCACGATCATCGCGTGAATGGCATCCAGAACTCTTTCCTCGGCAAATAC
>JAQVGE010000085.1 GCA_028696935.1 Minisyncoccota bacterium
GTAGCTTGATGATGATTTGCTCCACCGTAAATGCTTTCCTTGGCATTGTTCCCACTCCTTTGCGCTCATTATACCAGATTGACTATCTCTCAATTTGGTACAACGATCGGGGGCAGGATCACGATGAATTGGAGATTTACCAACGTCATTGGCTTAGCACCAATTTACTGCGATATATTATTATAGCACAGAGTGTGAATGTTTGACAGATTGTTTTGTTGTTTGTAATCAATTATTATTTGGTTTGTATTATATTAGTAAAGTATAACATTTAATAGTTACCGCTTAGCAATGCTATTGTTGCATTGTGTAACGTAATAGTTGTATTTACCGCCATCCTGGGTGGAAATAACAGTGCAGTGGTTCAGGATCGTTCTTAAACTGATCTCTGGTAATATCTATTACAACGCCATCATATGTCTCTAGCCATGCATGTGATCGTCCAGTCCAACCGTATTTGTAATTACCAGATATATATTGTGTTTCTACACCACTCTCACGCAAATGTTTTGCAAGAAGATCAGATGTGAAACCGCAGCAACCGCTAGGAAATTCTCGAAAAACAGAATCGGACAAAAACTCACCTGTGTTCAAAGCTTTTTCAATTGCTACTCGAAATCGAGCTGCAATGGAATACAGTTCATTCTGGTCTAGCATAGATTTCATCTCTCCCAAACACCTCCCAAGCCTATACCCTCTCCCGCCACATCGCTCAGCGTTGCGTCAAACCTGTTAAGAAACGAAGAACGTTACTGATAAGGTTTGAAAGTGAGGATGTGGTTAGCTATGGAGAAGCTACGTGCGTATTAATGCAGTAACGCAATCGCCTACAGGTCTAGTTGTTTAAACAGTTTCTGATTGTTTCTCTTAACCATCAGCATTTTCCATATAGAGCCAATAGTCCTTTGTTTGAAATATAATGAAGCATATCGGATCACTGCATAGATAATCGCAAATGGACGCATTATTCTATATTTTGATGCCATGCCCCAATGTACAGTTCCAGAATTCTGTAGCTGAATTATAAGCTTCGTTCCTTTTGTATTTAGAACTTTTTCCGCTTTTCCATCAATGCCATTTTTCTTTACTGCATGATTACCGCTTTCAATAATAAATTTTATAAGTCTTGTGCATACAGTAGTATCAGCATTTTTGCACCATTCGTGATTTATAATTGGCAACCCAAGGTATAGCGTACACATCTTTGTTATAACCTTTGTGAATTGTTGAAGACCCAACATGTTGACTTTTTCTTCAAAGCATGTATCCCAATATTCATTATCCACGCATGCATTTACGTACATCATCCAATCAACGATATGTTTCAATCCTATCCCAGTGCGAAGATGATGGGCAATATGTTCCAATATAACAAGCCCGTTTTCTAATTGTGGCAAGCTTGAAAATAGAGTGCCCTCATACTTCATTTCATCACATTTTCGCATTACACTATAAATCATTTCATCAAGTACAACTGAAGATTGTTTACTTCCAAACGCTGTAAACCTGTGATGGATTTCAACGTGTACACCATTTATGTTGAATGAAGTATGCCTCTTGCTTGTTTGACCCATCACCGTCTTATATCCGGCATTCACCATTACATAGCAAGCTTGATCATATTGATCTGGCATTACAAGAATATCAATATCTCCAACATTACGATATATCGGATTCGGGTAGTATGCTGCAGACGATGTACCCTTTATGACAACAGATTTAATGCCCTTTTCATTTAGTAGTGATTGTATTTGGTTTTGCAATGAGATAATCTTTTCGTTGAGAATTACTTGGTGAATAATATGCTCCTTCCACTGACTTTTGACTATCGTATCGATTCCCAACACCTTGCCTAATACACTACCAACCAGTCCAGAAACTCCTTGAAGTCTCATTTCGTTAAACACATCATTCCAATTTGATCCTGAGTAATCAATTGACTGCATAGTGAATACCGAGTCTCGAATCAACGAAAAAACAACGCGATATGTTTCATTCATAACTTATGATCCTAATTCCATTACCTTTTACTTTATTGCCTATAAACAACATAGTTACGCCATTCGCCACTGTATTACTGTATTACTGTATTTGAAGAACATAACGATTGGCTTTTTGCATGAAACAATCAATCTGCCTTTCTCCACACCATCTTATTAATAATACCAACATATGACTGAATGCGGTTCGCTAGAATATTAACAGAAATAGCCGTAGCCGCTGCTTCTTCTACACTCTGCGCTTCTTTTCATGTATTCTCCCTTCTTATCGTAGCGCGTTCAACAAACCTCTTATTTAACTCTTCCGCCACACCATTTTATCAACGACGCCGGTGTAGCTCTGGATGATTTTTACAACATTTGTACTTACGTTCTCCTCAGTATAGTTCGGAACAGGCATACCGTAGTCGCCATTGTTGTTCATCTCCACAGCCGTAGTGACCGCTTGGAGCAAGCTGATCGTATCAATTCCTGCCAGGATAAAGCACGCCTTGTCCAGTGCTTCCGGGCGCTCCGTAGATGTTCTGATGCATACTGCCGGGAACGGATGCCCAATGGATGTGAAAAAACTCGATTCCTCCGGCAGCGTACCCGAATCTGATACAACAGCGAAGGCATTCATTTGGAGCTTATTATAATCGTGAAAGCCCATCGGCTCATGTTGAATTACGCGCTGATCAAGCTTAAAACCGCTCTGTTCCAGACGCTTTCTGGAGCGCGGATGGCAGGAATAAAGAATCGGCATATCGTACTTTTCAGCGAGCTTATTGATCGCGGTGAACAGACTGTTGAAGTTCTTTTCGGTATCGATGTTTTCCTCGCGATGCGCGGAAAGAAGAATGTACTTGTACGGTTCGAGGCACAGCTTGTCGAGAATATCAGACGCTTCGATCTCCACCAGATTCTGATGCAGCACCTCTGCCATCGGAGAACCTGTGACATAGGTACGTTCTTTCGGCAAGCCGCACTCTGCAAGGTAGCGGCGGGCGTGTTCAGAATAGGCCATGTTTACATCGGAAATGATGTCAACGATACGTCTGTTCGTCTCTTCCGGCAGGCACTCATCCTTGCATCTGTTTCCGGCTTCCATGTGGAAGATTGGGATATGCAGACGCTTTGCCGGGATAGCAGAGAGACAGCTATTCGTGTCTCCGAGGATTAGCATTGCATCGGGCTTGATCTCTACCATCAGCTTATAACTTGCATTTATTATGTTGCCTACAGTCGCACCGAGATCGTCACCCACAGTATCCATATAGACTTCCGGATCGGCGAGCTTCAGGTCTTTGAAGAACACTCCGTTGAGGTTATAGTCATAATTCTGTCCGGTGTGAGCAAGAATACAGTCAAAGTATTTGCGGCATTTATTGATGACAGCGGCAAGGCGAATAATCTCCGGGCGCGTGCCTACGATAATCAGGAGTTTTAGCTTACCGTTATCATGCCATTTGATGTCCGAATAGTCGAGTTTTATAGGATTGTTCATTTGTTATCCTCCGTAGGTTTGGCATCAACCTTTTGACTGAATGTGTCGGGATGTGTGGGGTCAAACTGCTCATTCGCCCACATGAGCGTCACCAAATCGTCTGTATCTGATAGGTTAATAATGTTGTGCGTATAGCCTGGAAGCATATAGACGGCTGTGATCTTCTCTCCAGACACCTCGAATTCAAGGACATCGTCAGAGTCGACACACCTCTCCTGAATCAGTCCATGGCCACTTACCACGATAAAGAACTCCCATTTGGATTGATGCCAGTGCTCGCCTTTTGTGATGCCTGGCTTGGAGATATTCACGGAAAATTGTCCACAGTTGGCTGTTTTCAACAGCTCAGTAAAGCTGCCTCGATCATTAATGTTCATTAGAAGCGAGAATGCTACTTTCTTTTTGGGTAAGTATGACAGATAGGTACTGTAGAGCTTCTTTGCGAAGCTATCCGGCGCGATCTCTGGCATTACAAGTGATTCTGGTTGCTTCTTAAATGTCTCCAGCAAATCAACAATCTCCCCAAGGCTTATATGGTGCGTGGTAGGCACATAACGATAGCGACCGTCGGGCTTAGCCACGGGATTAAGCCCTTCATAATCGCACCGATGCTCTTTCCCTTCCAGTGCGTCAAGCATCTCAGAAACCAAATCGTCGATGTAGAGTAGCTCAAGCTCGTTAGATCTGTCTGAAACCGTAATAGGCAAGTCGTTAGCGGTATTATGGCAGAATGTAGCAACGGCTGAATTGTAGTTTGGCCGACACCACTTTCCGAACAGATTAGGAAATCTATAGACGAGGACAGGTGAGCCTGTTTCTTGGCTGTACTGGAAAAACAGCTCTTCTCCGGCTAGCTTTGACTTACCGTAGTCTGATTGCCCATACCGACCGATTAGTGTTGCTTGGATAGAAGACGAGAGCATTACAGGACACTTGTTGCCGTGACGTTTCAAAGTAGCTAAGAGTTCAGAAGCAAAGCCGAAATTGCCGAACATGAATTCTGCATTGTCTTTCGGACGATTGACTCCGGCTAAGTTGAACACAAAATCTGCTTTCTCGCTCCACTCATCCAACTGCTCATGAGTACTGGTCACGTCATAGGCGTAGATCTCATCTATCAATAACTCTGGACGTGTCCTATCCTTGCCATCTCTAATGTTCTCTAAAGCATAGCACAGATTCTTTCCAACAAACCCTGCCGCGCCGGTTACAAGTACATTCATCT
>JAQVGE010000086.1 GCA_028696935.1 Minisyncoccota bacterium
CTTCCGTCCTCATAGACTGCTTCAACATGATAAACCGCAATTCCGCTGCCATCGGTCACATTGAAATATCTCTGGAGCAGCTTGGTATACTCGATGTCGTCTTTATAGTCGGCAACAGCAAACTGAGATGAAAACAGAGAGATGAAAACAAATATTGCTGAAAATGATATGCCCAAGATATTACGTTGCATGGCCCAACCTTAAAAATACATAAGTACAATTACCATGCGCGTTGAGCGGGCTTCACCGCGAAGCGTCGCGCAACTCCTCCATTCATGAGCAATTATTCACCAAAGCCTCTCCTGAGCAGAAAGACTTCATACGTGACTAACTCCCTGTATTATAAAATATTGCATGGATGATGCAAAATTTTTTTTAAAATTCAGTCCACCAGCACCCGGCGGATGCGGGAGGTGTTCAGATGGCTGGTAACGACCTGTGGGATTGTATCTCCAATAACCGCCAGCTTTTCCACGTCATTTGGGTCGTTAGTGTCATTTGATATGACCACGGCTTCGTCGCCAACGGTGGCGCCGGGGATGTCCGTGAGGTCAAGAATGGTCTGGTCCATGGACACTCTGCCTATGACCGGGGCCACTTTACCGCGCACAATCATACTTGCGCGATTGCTGAACTGCCGCAGGTAGCCATCGGCGTAACCTATTGGTACTAAACCTATTAGGCTGTCCCTCTTGCAGACATAAGTGCAGCCGTACCCGCACTTCGAGCCGGCGGGGACTTCATTGGTCTGCATGATAAAGCTCTTGAGTTTCAGGCAAGGCCGCAGCGGCAGGCGGTTTTCCATGTCGAACGAGGAATGATATCCGAACAGGCTAAGCCCCAGTCTGACCATATCGTACCGGCAACGGGGCAGCTCAATAAGGCCCGGAGAATTGGCGGCATGACGCATAATCCCGCTGTCGGGGGTAATTCCGCATTGACCGAGCACCTCATCAAACGTGTCCAACTGTTGATGTGCAAAAGATTTATCCATTTCATCGGCCGTGGCGAGGTGGGTATAGATACCTGTGAGTTTCAGGTTGGAATCCGCCTTGATGTGGGTAAGCAGGCCGCTGGCGGCGCAAGGCAGCACGCCGCTGCGGGTCATGCCCGAATCCACCATGACATGAATTCTTGCGGTCCTGCCTGCGCTGGCGGCGCGGCGGGAAACATAGTCCGCTTCTGCGGAGCATGTGACCGTCAGGTGCGTCTGGGTGCGGATCAGTTCGTCCACCCCCTCTGCCTGCGCGGGAGAAAAAATATCGCACCCGCTGGGGAACAGTACCAGCATCTGCCCGTCGTAACCGAGTTCGCGGGCGGTCAGCGCCTCGCCGGGAGTGGCTGCTACCAAGCCGTCGGCATGCTTCGCAAGCACCGGCAGAATCAATTTCAACCCGTGGCCGTAGCAGTCAGCCTTTATGAGCACCCACACCTGCGAATCGCCCACCAGATTTTTGCACAGGCGGATATTTTCCGCCAGGGCCCCGGCGGAGACCTCCGCGGTGACGTATTTGAACCTGTCGTCAAACATTATCGCTTCCTTATTCCAAACCGGGATTATAACAACCGCCGCGATGGAATGTAAGCGTTTATGTTACGGCTTGGGCGTATTCTTCTTCGGTTCGACGACCTGGAATTTGCAGCCTTGCGCGAATTTGTCTTTTACAAACTCGATACGCCAGCCGTCCACCTCCTGAGGCGGGACTGATTTGATGTATTCCTTGTCAGCGAGTATCTTGCAGGCTGCAGCATAGTCGGCAGGCACGGGCGGCACGGCATTATTGGCTGCTGTTTCGGCTGCGACATATTGCTGCCACGCGGAGTTCAGGTTCGAGCAATAACCTTCGCGGGATTGTTTGAGCAGCGCTTCAGGAGATTTTTTCCTGGTGTATTTTCGAGTGGATTTCTTGCGTGCCTTAGTTGCCTCAAATTTGCATTCCTGCGCGGTTTTGCCCTTGATGAACCTGATCTCCCATTTCGGATATTGGCGCGGGTTTGGTATTTCGGTAATCAGTTCCTTGTCTTCGAGAATGTCGCAGGCCTCCTCGTAATCATCCGGGCAGGCGGGCGTGTTGCTGTTTACAAGCTCCAGCGAAAGATACTGCTGCCAGGCGGAGTTAAGATTGGCAACAGCCATCTTGCAAGAGCTTTCCGCAACGGTCGGGGAAACATCGTCGGAAGGCCCATCCGCTTTTTTATAGCCGAATTTCGAAGCAGACGGCGAATCGCCGCGAGTGAAAGTGAGCTGCCAGCCTTCGATGGCCCGGGCAGACGGCACGGCGGCTATAAGCTGCTCCCTGAGAAGGCGTTTGCACGCGGAATTGAACGTCCGGGGACTGGCGGGCTTTTTGCCGGATGACATCTGCAATGAAACATATCTGCCCCAGAGTTCGTTGAGTTTGTCCACGGCTGCCTTCGCGTAAAGCTCGTTGGATTTTTCATATTTCGCCCGTGCCGCAACTGCCGTTCCGGGTAATGCGCACAACACACTCGCCAAAACAATAAAACAAAACATCCCGTTCAAAAATTTCCGCATGATCGTCTCCTTTTGATTTTCAAATTTTTTTGAATAAAACCCCATACCATTCAAAAATATCTCGGTGTGATTATAACAAAAGGAGTTTATATTGAAAGGGTTCTGAGAATCGGCGCATAAAAAATGCCCGGGACTGGATTCGAACCAGCACAAGGTTAACCCTTACCAGGCCCTCAACCTGGCGCGTCTGCCAATTCCGCCACCCGGGCATCTCACAAAAATGCGAGACGTAACTTTAGTCACCTCCCCGCCCTCTGTCAAGCCCAAAACCCCTCCCGACGAGCCTTTTTTTCACAAAACCCGGCCATGAAAACAGTTGCCCGCGGGGGTCATTGTGTGATAATCTTAGCGTCATGAGCGATTCAGTGAAAAAAGCGATCCTGAGCGACCTGCACGAAAAATCCGCCCGTATGGGTGAATCGGGCGGCTGGAGCGTCCCGGCGGAGTTTAACGGCCAGGCGGATGCAAATAGTGTTTTCCGCGACGGATGCGGGATTTTTGACCTGTCGCATTATTCCCGTATCAGGCTTAAGGGTTATTCCGTGCCGCAGACGCTGGAAAATCTGGGCGCAGCCGGTCTGGCGGGCATGGATGACGACACCGTGCGGGAAGTTGACATCGCCGGCGTCGCCTGCACTCTGGTAAGGCTTGAAAATTTCTGGGTAGCGGTGGCCAGCCCTGACGCAAACGAAGCGTTGCTGGATAAATTGAAATCCGCCGCTGCGGGCGACACCAAAACCGACTCGCAGACCCTGAAGGTGGCCCAGTTCGCACTCGCGGGCCCGGCAGCACAACAGACGCTCGCCAACGTCATGCCGGTCAAGCTCCCGCCGCTGGCCGACGGCCAGGCGCTGCTGGGGAGCCTCATGCTTGCCAACTATATAGCCTATCGCAGGGACATCAACTCCGTGCCGGTAATAAACGTGATGCTGCCCGCGATATTCGCCGCCAAGGCGTGGAACTTCATCACGCAAAAGGCGGGCGAAAACTGTGTCGCCCCGCTCGGCAACGACGCATGGAAAATTTTTATAGAAAAATAAACCTTCAAGTTACAAGAGACCTGTTACAAGCAACCTTCAAGAATCAAGATTTACGAATATGACAGTTAAAGTTAAAGGAGGGTGGGTGGTTCTAACGAAGTCAGGTTCACCCACGCTGACTCGTGATAACAAAACGAACCGCGTGTGTCAACCTCGCCTCCGGCGAGAACGACCCACCCTCCAGGATTTCAAGCTTGAAGCTTGTTTCTTGATACCTGGAACTTTACAGTAAAAACCAAATTAAATAAAGCAGGAGCATGACACATGGACAGAATGCATCTGGGACAGTATGCGGATGAATTTTCAAACGACACGTGGCGGATTTTTCGCATCATCAGTGAATTCGCGGACGGCTACGAGGAAATGAGCAAGCTCGGGCCCGCAATCAGCATTTTCGGCTCAGCCCGCACGCCACAGAAAGACCCGGACTACACAAAAACCCGGCAGTTCTCATCCATGATAGCCAAACGCGGGTTCTCCGTAATCACCGGCGGCGGCGGCGGAATCATGGAAGCCGCCAACCGCGGAGCAAAAGACGCCGGCGGGGTCAGCGCGGGCCTGAACATAGACCTTCCGCACGAACAGTCCGCCAACCGCTACGCCGACCTGCAACTGCACTTCCGCTACTTCTTTGTGCGGCTGGTGATGTTCATGAAGTACTCCAGCGCTTTCGTGTGCTTCCCGGGCGGGTTCGGCACGCTGCATGAATTTTTCAACGCCATGACGCTCATCCAGACCGGAAAAAGCCCCACGTTCCCAGTGATACTTTTCGGCAAGAAATACTGGCAGGGAATGGAAGACTGGATAAAGAAAGTCATGCTGCCGCGCGGCAAGGAGCATAAGATAGACAAGCAGGACCTGAACCTTTTCTATATCACGGACAACATCCACGAAGCCGTGGACATCATAGTCGAGGCCCACGCGATTTCGCAGGTCAACAAGGAAAACGCCCTCATCTCCCCGCCGTGTCGAAAGATAACTGGCGAGGGAACATACTCCGGCACGCCGTCAATGTCTATAGTATCCCGCAGGGAAAAATGACAACATACTCGGATTGGGTTGCTTTTTGACGCGTTGTTGATATGCTCAATATCGTGAAGATATCGAAAATCTTGAAT
>JAQVGE010000087.1 GCA_028696935.1 Minisyncoccota bacterium
ATTTGGTAAGGTCCCAGCGGGGTATTTTTACCACACAGTAGTCCAGGGCGGGCTCGAAACAGGATTTGGTGGCGACGGTGATCTTGTTGGGAATCTCGGCCAGTGAAGCGCCCAGGGCGAGCTTGGCCGCCACGTAGGCCAGGGGATAGCCGGTGGCTTTGGAAGCCAGGGCCGAGGAGCGAGAGAGCCGGGCGTTCACCTCGATAATCCTGTACTCCTCCGAGGCGGGATCAAGGGCGTATTGGATGTTGCACTCCCCCACGATTCCGATACTGCGGATGACCTGGAGGGCGACGGAACGCAAAAGGTGGTATTCCCTGTCCGTGAGGGTCTGGGAGGGGGCTACGACGATTCTCTCTCCGGTATGGATACCCAGGGGATCGAAATTTTCCATGTTGCAGACAGTGATGCAGTTGTCGAATCTGTCCCGCACCACCTCGTATTCCACTTCCTTCCAGCCACCCAGCCATTCCTCCACCAGCACCTGAGGGGAGAGGGAAAAGGCTTTTTCGCAGCGCGTGGTGAGCTGCTTTTCGTTCTTGCAAAGACCAGATCCAGCGCCTCCCAGGGCGAAGGCCGCCCGCACCATGACAGGGTACCCGATTTCGGCGGCGGCTTCCCTGGCTTCTTCCACCGAAAGGGCTGCGACGCTCCGGGGCGTCTTGGCGCCGATGCTGTGCAGCTTTTCAGCGAAGAGTTCCCTGTCCTCGGTAAGTCTGATCGCATCCACAGAGGTGCCCAAGACTTCCACACCATACTTGTAGAGGATACCCTCGTCATAGAGCTGGATGCCGCAGTTGAGGGCTGTCTGTCCGCCGAAGGCCAGAAGAATACCATCAGGTCTCTCTTTTTCTATGACTTTTCTGACAAACTCAGGCGTAAGGGGAAGAAAATACGTTGCGTCGGCCATGCCCTCGCTGGTCTGGATCGTTGCGATATTGGGGTTGATGAGAACGGACTTGACTCCCTCTTCCCGCAGGGCCTTGAGCGCCTGGG
This sequence comes from Minisyncoccota bacterium, assembly GCA_028696935.1. Next base: position 997 of record JAQVGE010000087.1, read on the forward strand.
AGCCGGAGTAGTCAAATTCCCCCGCCTGGCCGATCTTGAGGCCGCCCGAACCGAGGACCAGGACTTTTTCCGGTTTTTTCATGCGTTTCTCCGATTATTGGCGTACCGAGCGGCTTCGGCGATAAAGGCTTCCAGAAGAAACTGAGTGTCTCTGGGGCCTGGACAGCCCTCTGGATGAAACTGCACCGCGCTGAAAGGTTTGCGATGTGAGCGCAGGCCTTCTATGGTGCCGTCGTTGGCGTTGACAAACCAGGGCTCCCAGCCGTGGGGAATGCTCTCCTCCCTAACCGCGTAGCCGTGGTTCTGGCTGGTCATGAAACAGCGCTTACCCCCCACTTCCAGGGCAGGCTGGTTCTGGCCCCTGTGTCCGTAGGGCAGCTTGTAGGTGTCCGCCCCCGCCGCCAGGGCCAGAATCTGGTTTCCCAGGCAGATGCCGAAGATGGGAATATCGCCCTGAAGGGCGCGTCGCACCGAGGCGATGGTCTTGGTGCAGGCTTTGGGATCCCCGGGGCCGTTGGAAATGAATATGCCGTCGCACTCGATACCCTTGAGGTCGCTATCCCAGGACAGGCGAAGGACATTCGCACCGCTTCCCAGCATGATCCTGAGTATATTGGCCTTGACCCCGCAGTCGATGAGCGCGATGGTGGGGTCTGTGGGGTTTGTCTTGTAAAGCTTGGGTGCGGCGCAGGAAACTTCGGCCACGGGATGTGATTCATCCGCGTCACGGCGCTCGCTCTCACTGTCCTCCATGGCCGTTGCTTTGGCGATTCCCGGGCTCTGAAGGATAATCCGACCGCGCATCACTCCCCGCTCACGCAGCACCTGGGTAAGGGCTCTGGTATCGATACCACTAATTCCCGGTATCCCTTCCTCCTCCATCCAGGCCGAAAGGCTGCGCTTGGCGCTGTAATGGCTAGGCTCTTCGCTGAGCTCAGAGATAATCAGCCCCGAGACTTGAATTTTTTCGGACTCGAAATCCAAGGGTATGCCGTAACGGTCGAATTTCAAGGCGGGAACCCCGTAGTTGCCTACCAGGGGATAGGTGAGGACAAGGATCTGCCCTCTGTACGAAGGATCGGTCAGGGATTGAGGATATCCGACCATGCCAGTGGAAAAGACGACTTCCCCCGAAGAAGGACGAAGAGCGCCAAATGCCTGGCCCCTGAATTCGCTGCCGTCTTCCAGAAGCAGTAAGGCCTCAGGCTTTTTTGATCCCATGAAAGCTCCTTAGCAGGGTGCTGCGCCACACAGCCTGGGGGTACATCGGGCGCTCCTGTTTCGTTCACCTTTGGCGCTGCTGCGGTCTGCTTAAGGCCGCAGGCTCGGCTAGGCTGCTCCCTGTAGTGTTCAACGTTAAGAGCGACGCTCGGGCTGTATGACGAATTTTGAATAAAGTAGCGTTCACTGCTGCTTTATTCAAGAGGAGCTCCGGGATTTTAGGTAATTTTTACATATTTTTTGTATAATTATTCACAAAAGGGGCGATCATATCGGCCAGACTCGCTTGGCTGAGCGAGATAAGATCGGCTGGAGAAAGAATCATCTGAAGTCCCCGCCGCCCGGCGCTCACGGAAATCCAGTCGAACAGGGAGGATGTCTCGTCCAGAAAGGTCGGTAGCTTTTTCTTCATGCCCAGGGGCGAACAGCCTCCCCGCTGGTAACCGGTGAGGGCTTCCAGGTCTTTTAGTGGCAAGAGTGCGCAGGATTTATCGCCCATGGCCGCGGCCGCCTTTTTCAGATCGATCTCGCATGAACCCGGGATGATGCAGACAAAGGCTCCCTTCCGTTCGCCAAGGACGACAATGGTTTTAAAAACCCGGTCTGGATCGATGCCGAGCCGCTCCGCCGCGTGGGCTGCCGAAAGGTCCTCGTCCACGGTATAGCTGCGCAGGGAAAAATGAATGCCCTGGCGCTCCGCAAGCCGCACGGCGTTCGTTTTTTCCGATTGCTTGTTCATAGAGCCTTGCCCGCGCTAAAGTCGCCGTCGGTAAACCCGTATTTACTGCAAAGCCTTTTGTAGTCCTGTGGGCTGTCGATGTCCTCAAAAATGCCTTCGCAGGTTGTTTCCACATTGACTTGTCTCAAGCAGCCAACGGCTGTTTTTAGGCTCTCGGCCTGCCGGGTGGCAAGGATAGCCGGAATGAAGTCCGAGGGAAAGAAAACCGGGTGCCCTTTTTTTCCTTCCATCGAAGGAAATACCAATGATGGAGGAAAGCCGGCGGATTGCCGTGCCTTCACCGCCTCGCTCAAGTTTCTGTAAACTGCCGGATCGATAAAGGGCATATCCGCGTGGGAGAGAAAAAAGCCCTCCGCGCCGCTATACAGGGCTTTGATTCCTGCTCGTATCGAAGCGATGCGCCCGTCGGTCCAGCGGGGGTTGTTCACAAAAACCAGTCGTTTCGTGGCTGCTCCGCCGGTGAGGCTGGTATGTCCCTTGTCTGCTCGTTCAAGGCCTGCTCGCCTGAGGCATTCCTCCACGAGAAGGCTGTCTTTTCCTGTCACGACAATAAGGGGATTGCAGTATTCCAAGGCTGCCTTGGCGGCTTTGACGAGGATATTTCCATCGCCTAAGGGAAGCAGAAGTTTGGACCCGCCTTTCATTCGAGAGCCAGAGCCCGCCGCCAAGAGAATACAGGGATAGACGGGAGCTTCAGCGCTGCGCTCCATACATCCTCCGGACTTAGGATTTTGCCGCGGCAGTGCCGCTGGGCTCCGCCAGGCCGGCTTTACGGGTAGCGATATCCTGCAGCCCCTGCCGTAGCACGAGTATCAGGCGTTCTATCTCCTCCCCCGTCCGTTCGGGCGCCGGCCCACCGGACTGCTTACGCCGGGCGACACAGGCTTCCGGTTCAAGATAAGCCTGGAGTTCTGGCCAAGAAACAGCCGGAAGAGCGAAGATGCCGTCGGCAGCAGCCGCTTCATCGGCGGAGAGTTCAGCCAGCCGCTTGCCCTGGGCCAGGCAGCGTTGCACCAGCGCCTTGGCTGCCAGGTAGGCGGTTCTGAAGGGAATACTTTTAAGCACCAGGTATTCGGCCACATCGGTCGCCTCTAAAAATCCTTCATCCAGCGCTTTTCGCATTCTGTCCTTCCGGGGTTCCAGGGCTGCTATCAGGGCGCCGAAGGCTTTCAGCGAAGCGATCGTCGTGGCTTCCACGTCGAAGAACAGTTCCTTGTCCTCCTGAAGGTCGCGGTTGTAGGCATACGAAAGCCCCTTCTGGAGCACCAGGAGGGCCTGAAGATTGCCGAGAACCCTGGCGCTTTTTCCGCGGACGAGCTCTGCGGGATCGGGGTTGCGTTTTTGGGGCATTATCGAGGAACCAGTGCTGGCCGAGTCTTTCACGCGCACGAAGCCGTATTCGCTGGAAGCCCAGAGCGCGATATCCTCACAGGCCCTGGAAAGGTGCACCATCAGGCTTGCGCAGGCGGCGGCATATTCGACACAGGCATCCCGGTCGGCCACGGCGTCCATGGTGTTGCGCGACGGGCGCGCGAATCCCAGGGCAGCCGCAGTCTTGTCCCGGTCCACCGGCAGCCCCGAACCCGCCAGGGCTCCGGAGCCCAGGGGGCATTCGTCAGCCCTCCCGCGCCCGTCGCGCAGCCGGGCCGCATCGCCCTCGAGAGCGGCCGCCCAGGCCAGAAGATGATGGGCAAGCGTTATGGGCTGGGCACGCTGCAGG
>JAQVGE010000088.1 GCA_028696935.1 Minisyncoccota bacterium
CAATGTTCCCCAGACCAAACGTGTGCGGTGCGCCATTTTCGAGCATTTCACCCGGCAGGGCGGTGCAGGTCGTCTTTCCGTTCGTACCGGTGATGCAGACGAATTCCGCGTGACTGTAGCGATAACCCAGCTCAATCTCGCTGATGACCTCTATGCCGCGGCGCTTCGCTTCCACGATGAACGGCGCCGTCATCGGAATAATCGGGCTGATCACGATCAGGTCCACGCCGCCGAAGAGCGAAACCGGGTCCTCCCCCAGCCGCCACTCGACAGGCACATGCTCCAGCGCCTCGCTCAGGCCTTCGATCTCCGGCTTTTTATCGTTGATCACAACGCTCCAGCCGGCGCCGGACAGGAGTTTTGCCGCGCCGACCCCGCTCTTCGCCATGCCGACGATCAACGCTTTGCCGGGTCGTTTGCTTTGAGTTTGTTCCATAATAAGATATGCCTCCGAAAAAAACGCCCGACGCTTCGTTCGGGCTTAAATGATTCCGTTTAGCGCAGATAGGGTAACAGGCAGATCGCGCAGAGCACCGTCGTCACGATTGCGTACATCGTTACGATCTTTGGCTCCGGATGCCCGAGCAGTTCAAAATGATGATGGATCGGAGCCATTTTGAACATGCGCTTGCCGTGGTTGAGGTGGTTCGTCGCAACCTGCAGGACGACCGAGAGCGCGCTGGCAAGAAAACAGAATCCCATAACCGGCAGAATCAGAATCGAGCGGCTCAAAATCGCCATCATCGAAACCGCGCCGCCCAGCGCAAGGGAGCCGGTGTCCCCCATGAACACCCGTGCAGGATACGCGTTGTAACGCAAAAAGCCAAGGCAGGCGCCCACGATCGCCGCCGAGAAGATCGCCATTCCGTTGAGATTCTCGCCCAGTAACAGCTCTCCATTCTGATTGGCCAGTGTGGTCATCACAGCGAAGATCGCAAGCATAAACAGCGAATAGACCATGGTCACGCTCGAAGCGAGCCCGTCCAGCCCGTCCGTCAGATTCACGGCGTTGACCTCCGCAACGATCACGAAGATCACGAGCGGAACGTACCAAACGCCTATGTTCCATTCTCCGCCCGAAATTGGCAGATAAAGCGTAGGCCCAAGCAGCGGCGAGCGGTATGCCCAAATGGCGACCAAAGCGGCGATCACGAGCTGCGCAAGCAGCTTCTGATAGGCCCTGAGTCCCAAATTGTTCTTTCGCCGAATCTTGATAAAATCATCCAGAAACCCGACAATGCCGAACGCAACCGTAACCAGCAGCGCCGGAAGCACGAACTCCATGCCGTCCAGCCCGAAGACAAGGGCCGCAACGGTAATGGCGAGCAGCATCATGATACCGCCCATGGTCGGCGTACCCTGCTTTTTCTTATGCGACTCCGGGCCGAGTTCGCGCTCGATCTGGCCGAACTTAAGCCGGTGCAGCATGGGAATGAACAGCGGCCCCAGCAGCCAGACGATTGTAAAGGCGGTCAACGCCGCAATCATAACGATAAACATAGCGATATTATAACCCCATCCCGGCGCGCGGGACAATCCCCCAATTCTTTTCGGCCGGATTCGCCGCGCGCAAATTCTCTATTATTCCAAGCCCCGCGCCGCCTTGCGGTGCAGGCGGAACGACTCCCCCAAAACGCGCAAAATCCGCAGACTCTCCCCTGCGGCGCCGAGTTTACGTTCCCATCGGCGCAGGCGGGTCCATCCTGCGGAAAAAGCGGTCCTTTATAGCTCCGTCAGCAGCTCCTCAACGATCTCCTTATCGTCGAAGTGATACTTCGTGCCATTGATTTCCTGGTAGTTTTCATGGCCCTTGCCGGCAATCATGATGACGTCGTCGGCCTTCGCCATAGAAAGTGCGTAGCGAATCGCTTCCTTGCGGCTTTCAATCACGGTGTACTTCGTGCCGCTGCGCTTCATGCCCTCCTCGATCGAATCGATGATGGACATTGGTTCCTCTGTGCGCGGGTTGTCGCTGGTGATCACCGCAAATTCCGAAAATCTGCCGGCGATCTCGCCCATGATCGGACGTTTCGCGCGGTCGCGATCCCCGCCGCAGCCGAAAACGCAGATCACTCGCCCCTTGGCAAACTGCTGAACGGTTTTCAGCACGTTCTCCAGCGCGTCCGGCGTGTGCGCGTAATCGACAAACACGCTGAAACCGCGGTTCGTCTTAACGGGCTCGAGCCGTCCGGAAACGCTCGTGAGGGATTCGAGCCCAGCCTTGATCGCGCTGAGCTTGATGCCGACCGACTGCGCCATACCGACTGCGCCCATGGCGTTGAACACCGAAAACAGCCCGGGAATCGCCAGTTGCATGAGCACCTCGCCCTCGGGCGTATGCAGGTCGAACTGCACGCCGTCGGTCGTAATGTCGATATCCGTTGCGGTGATGTCCGCGCGGTCCCTCACACCGAAGGTAAGAATTGGAATCGTCAGTCCTTCCATGATGCGCGAGGAATAGGGATCGTCTACGTTGACAACCGCCTTTTTGCTGTTGAGAAACAGAATCTTCTTGGCGGCAAGATAGTTATCGAAGGACTTATGGTAGTCCAGGTGATCCTGCGTCAGGTTCGTAAACAGACCTACGTCAAACTTGATGCCATGCACGCGGTATTGTTCCAGTGCGTGCGAACTCGTTTCCATGACGACAAGGTCCACATGCGCATCCGCCATCATGCGGAGCAAGCGGAACAAATCGACCGATTCCGGCGTGGTCCGCTCGGTATGGATGCTCTCGGTGCCGATCATGTTGCGAATGGTGCCGATGACGCCAACTTTCTTTCCCGCCTGCTCGGCAATCGCCTTGACCATGTAGGTCGTAGTCGTCTTTCCGTTTGTGCCGGTCACACCAAGCATCATCATCTCACGCTGCGGATAGCCGTAGAACGCGGCCGCCATCTCGGCCATGGCCTTCCTCGCGTTTTTCACCACGAGCTGCGGCACGTCAACCGGTATTTCCCGTTCGACCAGCAGCGCTGCCGCGCCGTTTTGCACGGCGCTCTCCGCAAACGAGTGTCCGTCGAACAGCGCGCCGACGATGCAGCAGAACATGCTTCCCCGCTTCACCTTGCGCGAGTCGTATTCGATGGACACGATATCCGTATCCACGCCTTCATAGCGCAAACCGCAAGCCATAGCTAATTCTGAAAGCAGCATGTGTGTTCCCTCCTGTTGGCCGCGGGCGGATCCGCAACCAATCCGTTTTTGATTTTTCCTGAGTCTTTCTTTCAAAGCTTTTTTAAAGCTTCTCTCTTAAAAAGCTCTTTTCCACAAAAAGCTCTTTTCCATAATTCCATAAAAAACTCTTTCCCATAAAAAACTCTTTTCCATAAAAAGCTCTTTTCCATAAAAAGCTCTTTCCTATAAGAAGCTCTTTTCTTGATAGCTTTTTTCGAAAGCTTCTTTTTTCAGGGAAGGTTTTTTAGGAAAGGCTCTTTCCGAGCTTAACCCGCGTATCAAAAGCTCCCTAACCCGCTCCACTGTTTCGGATCGTTCCCGGCTTATTCGGGCGGCGGCGTTATCGTCGCTTCCTCGGTCGGCTCGGGCGTCGGGAACGTAACGTAGATCGTCGTTCCCGGATCGACCGACGTCCCCTCGTCCACGGACTGCGTGTCGATCTGGCCGGTACACTGCGTTTTGTCGAACGAAAGGACGAGGCCGAGCGCAGCCAGTTTATCAAACGCATCCTGCCTCCGGCGGCCGATCAGGTTCGGCACGACGACCTGCTCTTTGTAAACGCCATCATCGTTAAACGTGGTCACATTTGTGTAGAGCTGCACGATCGTTCCGGAAGCCACTACGCTTTCCGCCGCAGGGTACTGCGAAAGCACCTGCGCCTCCTCCTCGCTCGGCACCACATACGCGGTAAATCCCGCCTGTGTGAGCTGGTACACCGCCTCTTTGCCGGTCAGGCCGACGACGTTCGGCACGGTACGCGTTTTCGACGCGGTATCCGGCAAAATGCCGTAATACTGCACAAGGTCTGTAAAAATCTTCTGTCCCCAGTAACCCGCCAGGCTGCTGGCTTCCCTTACGGGCACCTGCGGCTCGTCGATCATGAGCATACACACGAGCTGTGGATCGCTGACCGGGATGCACCCGCAGAACGTCGCAACAACGCGCGTGCGCGAAGCGGTTACGCCGTCCTCCTCAAACTTTCTGGAAACGCCCGTAATGCCGCCGACCGTGTAGTTGATTACCTGCGCGTTTCTGCCGTTTCCGTCTTCCACAACGGACTGCAGCAGGCTTCTCATGGTTGCGGACGTCTGAGAACTGATTACACGCCGCAGAATGGTCGGCTCGTTTTTAACGACCTCGTTGCCATCCGAATCGACGATGCTCGAAACGATATAGGGCTGCATCAGCACGCCGCCGTTAACTATTGCACAGAAGGCGTTTGCCATCTGCATGGCGGTGGTCGTCACCGTTTCGCCAAACGAGAGATATGCAAGGTCCGCTCCGCGAATGTACTTGCGATGGATCACTTCGCCGGTGTCCTCGCTCGGAATTCCGCAGTTTGTCTCTTCGTTAAAGCCGAACGAGTAAATGTAGTCGTAAAGCGTATCCACGCCGGTTGCAGCGGCAATGTCCATCATTGCGACACCGCAGGAATTGCCAAGCGCCTCGGAAAGCGTCTCCTTGCCGTG
>JAQVGE010000089.1 GCA_028696935.1 Minisyncoccota bacterium
CTGGGTCATCGTCTGTTCCAAATAATTCTACTGCTACTTTATTAGTTGTAACTATATCATTTTCATCCGGATAAATTATTTCCATGTACTTAATTATAACACAATTCAGATATCTTAAATGCACAGTCGAAGGTTTTAAGGGTGGACTTGGTCACAAGTATTTTTCTGCTGAAAAATCTCGCGACCCCGACTCGTCTGCCTACGCAGACTCCGTCTTTCAAGTCCCTTCGACTGCAAAAAAGAAGCCATTAAGGCTTCTTTTTTCAAATGCGCAGTCGAAGGGACTTGAACCCTCAACCTCCCGCGTGACAGGCGGGTGCTCTAACCAGTTGAGCTACGACTGCATTATATATCTTTCAAACTTCACTCTCCTCAATCTTAATCATCCGCCTAAGCGGGTGCTCGCTATATTCTAATTGAGTTGAGCTACGACTGCATTATGTATTTTTCAAATTTCACTCTCCTCAATCTTAATCATCCGCCTAAGCGGGTGCTCGCTGTATTCTAATTGAGTTGAGCTACGACTGCATTATGTATTTTTCAAACCTCTCGCTCTCCAACAAAAAACAATTTAACATAAAATAGAAAAAAATTCCACTTTATTGTGTCGGCGGGAGGGCTCTCGATTTACCATCGCTGGTACTTTTCCATCTGCGATAAGGAAAAGTCTTTCGACCCCTCATGCAAGCAAAGCAGTTTGCTTGCTCCACCTTGTGTCGGCGGGAGGGCTCGAACCTCCGACCTTGGGCTTATGAGTCCCACGCTCTAACCAGCTGAGCTACGCCGACAAAAAGTAAACTGCTTTACTTTTTGTCGAGAGATTAACCTCTTCATCTAGTAATGATGGCAATGTGAGGCTAAAGCCGAACAGCCATTTATAAAGCAATTTAATTTATTTTACTGCAAACTGCTTTACTTTTTGTCGAGAGATTAACCTCTTCATCTAGTAATGATGGCAATGTGAGGCTAAAGCCGAACAATTGCTTTAAGCAGTTGCATCAGACAGAATATAACATATTTTATGTTTTTTTCAAATAATATCTCCGTTGCTCTCTTTTTATTATATTGCCTCTATTTCTTCAAAGAAATTCTGATACAACTTAATAACTCTTCGCCCTTCTATCTTTGATAATGGGAAATCTGATCCTTGATGAGCAATTTGATTTCTAATCACATGAGCCTCCCAAGCATCACTTATACGAGAATAACCATTCGTTTTAGCCATTTCAAGCAATTCAGCTACAGTATTACCGGGAACTCCCCTATCTCTTAAAAGCTCTTCAAGCATTGAATCAGCCTCCATAATAGCAACCCTCCAGTCTGATTGATTGGGGCTTTCTATTAAAGTTAGAATATAATGCCATCTTGGATTATCTTTCCTTTCTTTATCTCTCTCTTTTTGCAAAGCTTCATTAATCGCCTCTTCTAATTCGGCTTTGTCGTCTAATTGAATTTCTCTAATTCTGACAAGTGAAAAAATTATAATTGTAATAAAAAATATTGAGGCCAAGATAGAGATAGTCCCTAAAACAGACCAAGTCTCTGGGTTTGTAAAAAAATCAAAAAGGAATTTAAAAAACTGATAAAGCTTCTCAAAAACAAATTCCATATTTAAATAGTTTGGTTCAAAAATTGGTTCTGGGATAGTAGCTTGTTCCATATAAATACCATTATATCTCTTGGTGAGTTTTTTACAAAACCCTATTTAGATTTTATTCCAATTCTTCAAGCTCTTTACCTATAGTAAATAGAATATCTTCACGAAGATAAGGAGCAGTTATCTGGAGCCCTAAAGGCAGATTCTCGCTATTTTTACCTGACGGAACTGAAATAGCTGGAACACCTGCCAAATTAGCTGGAGCTGAAAAAATATCACAAAGATACATTGCTACAGGGTCATCCATTTTTTCTCCTAATTTAAAGGCTGGAAAAGGAACAGTCGGGGTAATTAAGCCATCCACTTTTTCAAAAACTTCATTCAATTCTTTTGTTATAGCATCACGAGTTTTAACAGCGGTATTGTAGTAAGCATCATAATATCCATGAGATAAAACATAAGTTCCTAAAAGAATTCTCCTTCTCGCTTCTTTTCCAAAACCACTATGACGACTCTTGGCATAAACATTATAAAGACTATCTGCCTCTTCCCTAACTCCATAACGAATACCATCAAAACGAGCTAAATTACTAGAAACTTCAGCTGGCATAATCACATAGTAGACTGCCAAAGAATATTTAATTAAAGGTAATGAAACATCTACAATTTCATAACCTAGTTTCTTTAATTTTTCACAACTTTCGTTAAAATTATCTAAAACTTCTTTATCTATTCCACCACCTAAGAGAAAATCTCTAGGAACGCCAAGCTTTTTCTTAATGGTTTTTTCAATTTTTCGATCTTCTTCTCTGAGCGAAGTACTATCTTTATTGTCATAGCCATTTATTGATTCAAAAAGTATCTCAACATCACGAACTGTTTTACCAAAAGTTCCAACCTGATCAAGAGAACTTCCCATCGCAATAATACCAAATCGAGAAACTGCTCCATATGTTGGCTTAAGCCCAACTAAACCACAAAAAGAAGCTGGCTGACGAACAGAACCGCAAGTCTCTGTTCCAAGAGAAACCAAAGCCATATTACCCGCAACAGCAGAAGCTGACCCTCCAGAAGAGCCCCCTGGAACTCTAGTTTCGTCTATTGGATTTCTCGTTATTCCATAAGCTGAAGTTTGAGTTGAACTCCCCATAGCAAACTCGTCCATATTTGTTCTACCCAGAAAAACTGCTCCCTCTTTTTTTAATTTCTCAACAACAAAAGAATTGTAAGTTGCTCTATAATTGCCGAGAATTTTTGACGAAGCTGAAGCTATCTCCCCCTCAATTAAAATATTGTCCTTTAGAGCAATTGGAATACCTGTCATTAAAGTAGCAGTTTTATCTTCAAACATTTTTTCTGCTTTTTTAATCTGTTCTTCAATATTTTTATATATTTCAAGATAAGCATTTATTCTCTTATTATCTTTTTCGATAACATCCAAATAAGCCCCAACTAAATCAGAAACCTTAAAATCACCATTTATTAAATGATTGTGAGCTTTTTCTATTGTTAAATCCTTTAAATCAATCTTCATTTTAATAATCTATAATAAAATATTTTACAAAATCTGTTTAACTTTTAAATACCTACCTTCTTTTTCTGGCATTTCATCAATAATCTTATTAGCATAAAAACCCGGCGAATCTGTTTGCTCGTCTTCACGCATAATATTTGTAAGCTTAGAATACTGACCAACTTTTTCTACTTGGTCTTTAGGTAAAATATCTGCTACCTCTCTCACCTGATCAACATAAGCTAAAATTGAATCAAAATCATTCGCGATTTCTTTCATTTCTTCTTCAGGCATATCTAACCTAGATAATTCTGCCAGTTTTTTAATCTCTTCTAATTTCATAGACTTAGAATACCATATTTAAATCATTTTTAGAAATTCTGACTCAGATATTGTTTTTATATTCAATTTTTGGGCGTCATTATATTTAGAGCCCGGATTTTCTCCCAAAATAACATAAGTTGTCTTTACTGAAACAGAACCAGAAACCTTCCCCCCATTTTCCATAATTTTTTTCTTTGCTTCTTCCCGTGACATATTAAAGAGTGTGCCAGTCAAAACAAATGTTTTTCCAGAAAGTTTAGAAGTTTTGAGTGATTCATAATATGGAGTAACTCCATTCTCAATCAACTTATCAATCAACTTAAGATTACTCTTGTCTTTTAAAAAATTATAAATACTTTCTGCAACAACTGGCCCTATATTTTCAATATCTATTATATCTTCTATTTTGGCTTCTTTTAATTTTTCTAAATTTTTAAAATGAGAAGCAAGATCTTTCGCTGTTTGTTCTCCAACATGAATTATTCCTAATGAATAGATAAACCTCCAAAATGGAATTTTCTTGTGGTTTTCTATTGATAAAATAATATTTAAAGCTGATTTTTCTCCAAAGCGTTCTAATCCCGCTAGATCAGATTTTTCAAGAGTAAATAAATCAGCCGGGTCAGCAATTAAGCCCTCATCTTGTAAACGAGCAATTATTTTTGGTCCAATTTCATATATCTCAAAAGCATTTACAAAATGCTCAAAACGACGCTGTTTTCTGGCTAAGCAATCTTCATTTATACAATAGAAGGCAACTGATTGATTTAGAGGGCTTTGATTACTTTTAATTTCTCTTTTTTCTACTAAGCTTCCACAAACAGGACAGTTTTTAGGCATTTTAAATTTTTTTTCTTTTCCATCCCTTAATTTATCCAAAACCTCAACAACCTCAGGAATAACATCGCCTGCTTTTTGGATAACTACCGTATCCCCTATCTTAATACCTAATCTTTCAATCTGATCCATATTATGAAGAGTTGCCTTAGAAACAGTTGACCCTGCAACAGATGTCGGATTAAAGTGAGCTAAAGGAGTTAAAACTCCAGTTCGACCAACATTAACAGTTATGTCAGTCACAACCGTTGTCGCTCTTTCTGCTTGGTATTTATAAGCCACCATATATCTTGGAGCTTTACCAACTGCCCCTAATGATTTTTGTAAAACTAAATCATCAACTGAAACAGCC
>JAQVGE010000090.1 GCA_028696935.1 Minisyncoccota bacterium
CGTATTACTTGACCCGGTGCAGTGAGACCGGCAAGAGGGTAAGCAGAAACAAAGAGATATACTGCGATACCTTCAAAGCGACGGGCACTGCAAAGAAAGAAGCCCGTAGCAAAGGCATCCGCCTTACTCCCATTGGGGGCTGGATACAGGGCTCTGCCATTCCGAAGGGGGCTAGAGTGCGGTGACTCCCCCCAACACTCACATTTCCGTTGTAAACATCGGCCGTTGCCCTGACTTTGGAAAAGAGGGTGACTTTTACATCGGAAGGCAGTTCCTTCACAAAGGAAGGCTGTTCAGAACGAGCAAATACGCCAACCCCTATGGAATGGCAAGAGGATTGACCAGGGAACACACCATAGAGCAGTATACTGACTATCTCTATGCAGAGGGGTTGGCCTATGACGTACAGGAAGACCTTGCAGGGGTAAAGCGTCTGGGATGTTGGTGTAAACCGTTGCCGTGTCACGGCGATGTGTTGGTATCAATTGCAGCGCACGGCCCTGAGTGGTACAAAGCAATGCGCAAAGCAAGGAGTGACTGAGAATGACAGAGCAGATTGAACTGCCCAAATGCACCGGGAATGACGTCGGGACGCAATACGAGGACTATCGCGTTGTAATCCTCCGTGTTAGTGGCAGCGACCTACTTGAACAGAGCAATTTCGACGCTGCCCTTCGCATTATCGGTGGAGTGAGACCCCCGGGCGTCATCGTTGCTGATACTGCACACTGGATATACGGCCGGGTTACCAGGCTTCTCGTTCACAAAGACGATGCTGAGGCAATCGCAAAGGGGAGGGAGATCGTTGCAATGCTTCGGGAATGCCCGATACTCGATGAAGACGGCTATGTTCTCCTAAAAGCGAAGAAGCGGGATGAGTACCGGAAATCCATCGAAGAGAACCCAGATGCATGGGATCGCACCCACCTCGTACAGATGTACGGAGACCTAGAGGCGTATCTCGATACGCTGCAATATTAACTCCCCGTCCCTTTTTCGGAGGCGTGTGGTTCGCGGCCACAACGGGGATTGCTCCGGTATATGTCTCTGACATATCCGGGGCCAAATCAAGCAATGGAGAAACCAACAATGGCAGAACTCGTAGAACTCAACACCCTTTCCTGCACGGCAAAGGGATTCGCAAAGCAGTACGACCGCGCTATCGAACTCGACGATGTGGCAGACATGGCAGCCGATGCCGGATTCTCCCAGTACGTTGTCACCGGCAGAAGCGGTGCAAAGTGCGGTCAGAACCTGATCTCCAGGGACTTCCCGTACCAGGGCAACATCGAAGTCATGGCGTACAATGCGGCAAAGAGGGAGTAAAACCCCCTTTTTTTGGAGGAATTTGCATTGTATACGATCTTCGCTACTCTCCAAGACGAGAGCACGATACAGTTCCGTATCGATAACGTCGTTGATCCACATCCCGGCGTGAGAGCACAGGGATGTCACATCCGATACAGCGATGTGTATCACTTCGGTCTGGCGATGGGGTTCCCCGTGGGACGGATTCCCCCGTGGTACTTGAACAACACCGATATGTTCAAACAGTACACGCCACACCCCACCAGTAGGGAGTCTTCCGATCCGCTCTTCGATCTGGTAAAACACAACCTCGGACTGTTTACCCAGTTCGTCGCATGGCGCATGTCATACTCGGCGTTCCGTAGCAGTCAGCGGACGATATCGGACGGAGCAGCGAGTACCGTTATAATGAGTGCGGGCAACGACCGTCAGAATATCGATTGGGTAATCGGTATGACAAAGGAACAGTCGGCGATACTCACTCTCCCGGGCACCAATGGAGCATTCAACGAGATCCGGCTACAACTTCCCGACGGAATGGTCGGAAAGGTGTGTGAAGCCTATGTACCGCCGAAGTTGGTGGCACAGTCGCTCATGTCGGGTCTTAATGCCATCCGTCGCTCTGCCGTGTCAGTCGGCGAACGGCACCGGTATATGGCAGCGTCAGCGGCGTTAACTGCTTACACGGACGCTGCCCGTTCGATAAGCGCCATTCTCAATGTCCCCGGATGGGAACTCCGCGGTAATAGGCTCGTTTACACAAAGAAAATCGTTGCGAAAAACGTAATGTACGAAGGCGTACTGCTCGATCTCCCAGAGGAGTTGATCGGGGTGCTGTACCTCAGCGAGATCAGCGTCTCGGTTGCGTCAAAGATTGGCAATACCCGTGGCGTCGGGTTCCACCCGCACTTGGATACGTCAGATCCCGATTCGGAAGTCAATCTGTGTGCCGGGGATCTCTACGGCGAGCCAATCTCCGAGGTTGTCAATCTCCCGAGAGCGTTGGAAACGATATACTACGACAGCATGTATGGCTACGCGCCGTCGATGTTGATCGAGTACATGTTCCAGCCCGGACTTGGAGGCGGTTGGCCGAGAAAGTATCCGCATCTGGCAGAGTGTCTCATCAACAAGTATCACGACGGAGAGAGTGACGGAGAGGTGTTCGGGTATGAGCAGTGACATATACAACCGGCAGTTTGCACTGCCGGTATACCCACCCGATTCCGCGATTGTCGTCGGGGTCGGCGGTGTCGGAGCATGGGTTGCTCTGGAATTGGCACTGATCGGTGTGCGCAGAGTGATCGTGGTGGACGACGATGTGGTAGAAGATACGAATCTCAACCGGACGCCGTTCACGGTCAGTCAGATTGGCATTCCGAAGGTTTCGGCAGTCGTAGACCTGATTGCAGAGCGCAGGCCGGAATGCGACGTCGTTTCGTTCCTATGCCGGGCAGAGCAATTGCCTGAGTGGGCGACAGAACTCATCAACGGCGCGATGCTTTTCGATTGCAGGGATAGCGTGGCCCCGCTCGACGTTCCGGGAACAACACCCTGTGGCATAACCGGGGGATACGACGGAACGAGTGTGACAATTCACACGAATCCCAATCTCGAAACGGTATTCGGGTCACACCGCCCAGTGCGATACAGCATCGTGCCGTCGTTTGTCGGCGCTCCGACGCTGATCGCGTCGATCATCGTGAACCACGTGTGTCTCAATTCCGGGAAAACGGGCGATGAGAAAGTATTGACGTTCGACCTGGAAAACATCGTCAGTGTACTGGAGAACGGTTGTAATGCATGACCAAAAAGTGAACGTCGGCGGTCTGATCGACCCCGACGAAGTGGACGACTTCCTGTACGCACTCAACGAGGCGTCGTTGCTAGAGGATTCGTATGGTGTATCGAGAGAGGAAATCCCCGGGTGGTGTTACGGGGCGGTCGGACGGAGTGGAGGTGCTACAATGAGCAGTTCTGTGGTGTTCACATCCCCGATCAATGTGATGGATACCCCGACAATTCGGGTTCCTCCGTCGGTTCTTTCTCTCTGCAATGCGATTCAGCAGCAGAGGAGGGATCTCGAATTCTCCATTCTCCTAAAGGGGACGTGGACGAAAGACGGATTCGTCGTGACCAGTGACGACTACGTGATCCCGACGCAGACCGTGTCTATGTCCGCGGTCGACTATGATGCGGATGAAGTTAGCCGTCTCATGGCAGAAGGGTATAACTGTGTCTTGCACAGCCACCCGATGAACATAAAGGTGTTCTCCGGTTCCGACGAAGACACAATCAATGTGAATTTCGATGCATCGATTCTGTATTGCCAGGGAGACCTGTGTGATGCCCGGGTTTGCATTTCCATCGTTCCGCGGCTCAAATTGCGTCTGGAGGCAAAGATCGAGTGGCTACCCATGTCCGGTGCCATTCAGGGGTTGGAGAAGATCGCCGTGGCACCGGCTCCAAAACGCTCATCGTACCGGAATTACAACTGGAAGCGCGATGGCCTCAACGACGATGTGGTCGAGATGCTCGACGGAAAGACGTTCTGCTGGCCTGTCAGGAAGCACAGCCCGGGGGCACGGGGGCGCGGTAAGAAAAAATGACAACAATACGAAACGCCACCGGGCACATTGTCCGCATGCGCAATTCCGATGGGGGGTTAACAACCTACCCATCAACAGCGTTGTGTTTTCGGGTCTTCGGGGCGGAGGTACGGGATTGGGGTGTAGCAAACGACGCGAATGTCGATATCGTGCAGCGCCGGTGCTACTATTCCCAGGATAACCTTCCCCCGTACGATCCCGACACGATTTACATAACGAGTCGTCGGTTCGCGTGTGTCTATGCGGATCTCCGGGATGACTTTGTATACCCGGACACAGAGTGCGACGCGGAGCGCGATAGCAACGGCCGCATATACGCCGTTCGGAGGTTTCGGCGTCCAGATCGGCTGGTTATACAGGAGAAACAGTGACGGAGCAAAGTATGGCGTCAGACAAATCGTTTGCAACGGCAACGTTCAAGGACTTGAAACGGGCGTACTCTGATGCGGTCGAAGCGGGGATGGACACATTCGCCATCGGCGGCATAGAGTTTTACGTCGGATATGCAAAGTATCTGATCGAATACCTTGAGTCGAGGGGGGTCACCGGTGAGCGGCTGATCGCCGACCTGATCGCACCCCGTCGCGAGGATTAACCGACATGCGACACCGCCATGCAGTCGATATTCCGATACTTCTCCCTCCGGGTGATGTCAAACACCATCCGAAGGGAAAAGT
>JAQVGE010000091.1 GCA_028696935.1 Minisyncoccota bacterium
TTATAACTAATATTCCCATAACTATAAGACGAGCCGTACTCTGATCTAATACCTTGTGCTTGTTCATCTCTTGATGTAAAATCCTGCATAACGTTATTCAATCGCAAAACATCCATGTAGTATCCGACGGGCCCCAAGCTGGCAGCTCCCGTGAAATAGCATTTGGCGATAGTAACTTGGTAGTTCTGTTCAGGGACCGGTTGGGGTGCCGCACTTAACCCCAGAAAACCTGGGAATGCAAATGGATTGGGATAGCTATCGTTCAAGGAGATGAATTTACAGTCATAAAGCAGGAGGTCTGACTGCAAAAATCCAGTGTGAAGAGCACCTAAATTGTTTTCGAATACACAACTTCTTACTTTGACAATGCCATTGTCAAATTGAATGGCAGCCAGCGACCAAGTTCCGGGCACATAATCACAAAAGAAGGAATTCCGAAATTCGCAGTATTCGAAGGTAGATACTTGGGCATCTGGGCCTATGTATATCCCACCCCATCTGTAATCTATATCCCTCTGATATTTGTCAAAAAGGATTGGCATATCGGGAGTGCCGACTGCATTTATTCTACCGTTAACAATCATCATTTTAGACAAAGGCTGGGCGCCCTCATCCCACATAAAATTAAAGATATTGCTTTTATCGGCTCCCGTACAGCGAACCTGGGTTCCCGGCAGGATGGTAAGCGTGACTTCCGCATCTATATACAAAAAAGAGTTTATGATATAAGGATTGTTTTCCGGAGACCAGATTGTGTCTTGGGTGATGTGACCGCCAACTTCAAGGCCGAAAAGCAATACTACTGTTGTTGATGTTAGCAGCAAGACAAAGAGAATTCGTTTCATAGCTATTTCCTTTAGATTTCGGGCTTTGGCTTGCAAACCAAAGCCCGAAACACTTGTTTTATTTCAGCAGCAGCATTTTATGGGTGCGATGTTTATTGCCTTGTTCTATCCTGGCAAAGTAAAGGCCGGAGCTTACTGCTCTGCCATTTGCATCGCATCCGTTCCAGATCACCGAATGTCTTCCAGCAACGATCTGCTCGTTTAATAGTTGCATAACCTTTTGTCCCTTAATATTATAGATGGTCACGGCAACTTCCCCCTCCCGGGGCACAGAAAAGCTGATCGTGGTCTGGGGATTGAAGGGATTGGGGTAGTTCGATTCTATCCTCAGTATCTGAGGGGTTGACCGGACGTTTTGTGATGGGCTGCCTGATGAGGATGTTAGTTCTGCAAGGAATTTCATATAACTAACAAAATCAGGGGTTTTTATACTGATATCCGGAAGCGCTTTTGCGCCCCCGGTAGCCAGACTCATATAGCAGTATGCCTGGTCTATCAAAGCAAACAACGAATCGGCAATCGTTTCCGGGTTGTCGAGTATAAGCTGCAATCTGCTGATAGCCGTAAGATAGTCCTCTTCTTTTATATGACACTTAGTTTTAATCTCTTCCTTTTTAATATAGGTAGCCAAGTTTTCAGATGGTATTTCTAAATCGAGATAGGCTCTGAGGGTGGCATAATCCTCACCTGAGGCTCTGGTTGCATAATAGAGGTAGTCTATAGCAAGTCCCGTTAGCATAGAATCTGGATATGTCTCTACCACTTGTTTCATGCTCTGGATTGATTCATTAAACAAACCCTGATAGAATTGATTCATACCAGCTATAATAGTCTCGGATAAAGAAACAGACATATTACGGTCAAAGCTAAAGGGTTCAAGGGAAGGGTAGAATCTGTCCCCATTTTCATAGGGGGATTGTACAAAGATATTGCCTTCCATAGTCGCAATACCATTTGATAAGTTCGCCAGAATATACTTATCCCAAGCATCAAAGTCCTCTAAGGGGTCTTTGGGTATAATCCCTGTTTCGATGAATCGGGCGTCATTGAACACATTTTCACCTCCTCTTGAGCTTGATAACGAGGCTACATCACCGATCAATTCGGTAGCTTGGTTATTCTGGAAATTATTCGCTGCGAAGCCATGGTAGTCTTGGTGAGGATTATAAGTGTAACCGTTCAACAGCATCCCGTGCCAGCCAAGATTGGTGAAGTCATTATCGATAATGTCAACTACTGATTCATTCGCCCAGATACCGTTTCCGGATGTGGCTGTTTGTGTGGACAAATCACCTGAAAACAGATTACGGTAAACCAGAGATTTTGATTGAGTACTTGATGATTGCTCGAAACAAATGCCAGCTTTTTCATTGTTGTAGAAATTGCAAGGAGCATCACCAGTTGGAATATCATCATCAGGATCATAGCTCCCCCCTACTAAAACTGAAGATTGCAGGCTCATGATACCATATCCGTTACAATAGAAATTGCAATCGTTTACCCTTACATTCGTTGCGCGATTCAAAGCAATTCCTACGAAGTTGAAACCCGATTCAGCGCTGTCATCGCCAAAATCACAGTTGTTTATATCGGCCGATATCATTGGAGAATAATTACTTCCAGCCCTATCTTCAAGGTAAATCCCATAGTTACAGTCTCTGAACTGGCATCCTGTTACGGTAATGTCTCGAAGACCAAACAGGTAAACATCTGTAAAGGAATACACTCCATAGGTGCAGTTTTCGAAGACTACCCCTTCGATCGATGGTTCAACTCCTGGATATTTTACCTCAATCTTATTGATCCCCGATACTACACTTCGGTTATTGGTTCCAAGTTCAAAAGATAGATCATCATAAGATGTGTCGATGTAGATACCGTCCCATTTTAAATTGTTTGGGTGAGACGTACTTATAATCATGTCTATCAGTTTTCTTGGGTTATCAATATCGATACCTTCGATTTTTCCACCATCCTCGGTTCTTATCCTATCGCCATAGCACTCCTCATCTCGCGGATTAGGATCTGGCTTATATCCTGATATATAGACTCCTTCTGCGAACCTGATAGTGCCAGGTTCTCCATATAAGAGGCTATTGGCAATCAATTCCGCTCCTGTATTGTCTGCCATATTTCCCAGTAGATCAAGTTTGGAGCCAGACTTAAAGAACAAAGTAGCACCCTCGTTCACTATAGATCTTGAGCTACCTTTGATTACGATATTACCATAAACCTCGTATTCCGGATTGTCTTCAAATGCACTACCGAAGGTGCAGTTTGCGTCCATGATGGTGAGTTTTGCCCTTGAGGGTTCAGTCATGGGTGAGTCACCGATTTTGAACGGAGACATAATGGTGCTATTAGCGGCCTCCCAAATGAAATGACCAAAGTCGGAGGAAGCGGATTTGATTGTCAGCTGCCCTCTGTGCCCTTGATATGTGTCTATATATTGATCTGTGCACTTTACACAATCGTTAATTAAGACTTCTCCTCGATTTTGCAGGGAGCCGATGGAGGCAGAGACCAAGTCTGAAGTTTCCAGGGCATTCATGGATTTCATTTCAAGGCTTGCTCCGGTTTTGATGATTGCGGTGTTTATAATATAGCTTGGAGATTGTAGGTTGTAACCCTTTATTTGCAACTTACAGCCCTCGGCAAGCTCCAAATTTGAGCTTACTCTAAAGACTCCGGTACGTTGCCCATCTACATCTAAGGTAGCAAATTCAGGTGTGCTATTACAGACAGTTTCTCTAACTAATAATAGTGCTCCTTCTCCTATAGTTATAATAGAACCTGAGCCAAGGATAAGGTTGGAGACCGTGATATTTGAATGATTCCCAATTCTCCAATGGGCGTTATCTTCCAGGGTGACGTTACTGAAGTGTAGTGGCTCAGGGTATTCCCATTCAGTTGTTAGGTCAGGATCATTTGGAGTATCTTCCACAATCAGGTCAGGATTTGCGTTTAAGATTATCATGCTTGTATTATTGTCGATTTCAATATTTTCACAGGATGTGTAGCTGTCGGTCGGATATTGCCAGGCAATTCTATAGCGTTTATTGGGAAGCAGATTCCTGAAAGTAGCACTGACTGCATCAATTTCAGAATCTGGGAGAGTGTCCATAGCATTTTCTCTGGCATAAGAATTAACATAAGTGTAAGGTCCTCTTGTTTGGTTCAAGCCATAGATATAGACCGTAATTTCTTCCACCTCGTTATTTGTGGGGATATTATCCTGGTTCTTCATATATTTAGTATAACCCATTTCAGGAATCGGACCTTCATCGCCTTCAAGGGTTGGATTAAAACCTACACTCATTGAAGCTAAGGCTTCATTATAAGATATAATCGCTCCACATTCATCACCGAATAGAGCGTTTTGGTATGGTGCAGATGAAGATATATATGGTGCGATCCCTCCCCAGCTTTGTCGTTCTGTGAGTGTTCGCGGCGTAGCGATTGAGGGAAAGAAGGAATCGAATGCGTTAGGAAAACAAAAGTACATTAAGTTAATGCTGCAATTAGAAAGGTTATATTGGTCGCTATTACTGGGGTAGTAATCATTAACCCCTGATCCAAAATCGGTGTTGTTTGTGTTGTTGATGCCAAATATCATAGTTTTTTCATTGTTGTTATGGTATGATAAAAGCGGGTGATTTCCGGGGAAGGAGGTAGCCCTTTCAGTGCCAGAACTATATGTCGAATAGTTAAGATTTGTTAAAGAGAACTCTACA
>JAQVGE010000092.1 GCA_028696935.1 Minisyncoccota bacterium
CCGGATGAAAAATATTACAATCCACCACATTTTTCATTTTTAAAATTCTGAACAAATAAAGTATTTTGATTTTATTCACGATAAGGGGGTTTTGCTTACTAGCGTAGATAATTTTTTGATTTTCGAAAAAAGAAAAACCTTTTGAATTCAAAAACATATAAAGAAGTTTATTTGTGCGGAGTAGGGGAATCGGCTACTACTTAGCCAGGTATTTTTCTATCTACGATAAAGAAAAATCTTTCGATTCCCCAGCCCAAATAAAGAAGTTTATTTGTGCGGAGTAGGGGAATCGAACCCCTGACACTAGTTTGGAAAACTAGAGTTATACCATTTAACTAACCCCGCAATCTATATATCTTCAAAACATAGTTTGAAGATTACTGGCTATTATACTAATTTTAGTAATATATTGCAATCACATCTTTTAAGTTTCTGTGTTTGATATATCTAAGAAATAGTATATAATTTTATAGATTATTATTTTAAAAGCACTCATGGTGAAATGGATATCACGACGGTCTTCGGAACCGTTATTGGGGGTTCGAATCCCTCTGAGTGCACCAGATTTTATCTAAAAACATAGATGGAAAAATATCATAAAATAGACAATTCTAAAATACCAGAATATGTTACACGTGTAACTGAGACCTTGGAAAAAGCTGGTTTTGAGGCTTTTCTTGTTGGTGGTTGTGTTAGAGATTTAATTTTAGAAAGAGAACCAAAAGACTGGGATATAACAACAAATGCCAAGCCAGAAGAAATTATGCCTTTATTTGAGAAAACAGTTTACGAGAACACCTACGGAACAGTAGGTGTCTGCCTTCCTTTTCAAATAAGTGATCCTATTCCAGCAGAAAAAGAGAAATCAGGTGTTACACATGAAACTTCCCCCATCCCCGAGATAGGGGAAGAAGGAGATTTAAATTTAAAAGAGCCTAAATATAATATTATTGAAGTTACTCCTTATAGAATAGAAGCAAAATATGATGATTTTAGACACCCAAGTAAGGTAAAATTTAGTGAAAAAATAGAAGATGATTTAAAAAGACGAGATTTTACCATAAACGCTATGGCCTATAGTGTTTCTAAAAGACATTTAATTGACCTTTATAAAGGACAAGAAGACATAAAAGACATGGTCATTAAAACTGTCGGTGAAGCACAAGAAAGGTTTAACGAAGATGCTTTGAGAATGCTAAGGGCAATTAGATTTTCATCTCAATTAAACTTTACAGTTTCATATGAAACAATGGAGGCAATTACAAAGAATGCTCATTTAATGAAAAATATTTCAGAAGAAAGAATTAGGGATGAATTCGTTAAAATTATTAATTCATCTAATGGCACTTCTGGAGTAGTAATTCTTTCAAAATTAGGACTCTTAAAATATATAGTCCCAGAATTAGAAGAGGGGATTGGTTGTGAACAGGGTGGGGCTCATATTTTTGATGTCTTTGAACATTCTCTCCATGCTCTTGATCATTCAATCAAGAAAAATCTTCCCCTAGAAATCAGACTAGCTTCTTTGTTTCATGATATCGGAAAACCTCGTTCTCGAAGAAAGGGGATTAGGAAATCATTTACTTTTTATGGACACGAAGTGATTGGATCTCGAATGACTAAAACAATAATGGAGAGGCTCCGGTTTCCCAAGAAGATGATTGATTTTGTTACTTCTATGGTAAGGAATCATATGTTCTTTGCTGACACCGAACAAATTTCGCTTTCCGCTGTTCGCCGAATGATACAAAAGGTTGGCCAAGATAATATTTGGAAATTAATGCAAATTAGAGAAGCTGATAGGGTTGGAATGAAAAAGAAAGAAGCTCCTTATCGATTACGCAAATACCACGCTATGATTGAAGAGGTTTTACGTGACCCAATTTCCGTAAGCCAATTAAAAATAAACGGTGAAACACTTATAAAAGAGTTGGGTATGAAACCAGGCCCAAGAATGGGTTGGATACTAAATGCTTTACTTGAAAAAATTCTAGATAATCCAGAAAAAAACACCAAAGAACAATTAATTGACCTAGTAAAATCTTTAGATAAACTAGACGATAAAGAGTTAAAGAAATTAGGAGAAAAAGGAAAAGAAAAGAAAGAAAACCTCGATAGTAAAGAAGTAGAAAAACTTCACGCTAAACATGGAATTAAAAAATAAAAGCCGAGACGAATCTCGGCTTTTAAGACAATGGCGATAATTAAAAATAAAGGTAATGGTAAAAAGAAAAAACTGTTTAATTACCTTAAATAATATCAGAAGATTAAATTATGTCAACAAAAAAATTAATCTTTGATCACAAGAGAAATAGGGCAGTGGTCTGAACCTAAATAATCTTTTAGAACCTCGGTTGATTTCAGCTTACCTAGAAAGGATTCCTCAACAAAAAAATAATCAATCCGCCAGCCAACATTACGATCTCGAGCTCGAGTTTTTTGATCCCAATAAGTGTAAACATCCTTTTTGTTTGGATAAAAATGACGAAAAACATCAACCCAGCCATTTTTTATCAACTTGTCCATCCAAGCCCTTTCAACAGGGAGAAAACCTGTATTATTAATGTTTTCTTTTGGACGGGCGAGGTCTATTTCATTATGAGCAGTGTTTACATCTCCTGTAAAAATAATTTTTTTATCTTTTTTCTTTAATTTATTAATAAAAGAGAGAAATGCATCATAAAAATCTAATTTATATTTTAATCTTTCAGGCCCACCACCTCCATTTGGAAAATAACAATTTACTAAAACAAAGTCTTTATAATAAGCCACAATAGTTCTACCTTCATCATCAAACCTTTTAATTCCAATTCCGTACTCAACCTTCTCTGGCTCTTTTTTCGAATAGATAGCGACCCCACTATAACCCTTTTTTATTTTAGAGTATGAGAAATAAGAATAATAACCCCTTAAATTCCGAACGTCTTGTGTTAGTTGGTCCGGCTCTACTTTCGTTTCTTGGAAACAAACAATATCCGGATTATTAAAAGCAAACAATGGAATAAAATTCCCTTGTTTTGCTGTAGCTCTTAAACCATTTGTATTCCAAGAAATTATTTTCATCTTATTTTATCAAACAAAACAAATTATTTTATAAAAAATGTTCTGGCTCCTCATCCTCCCTCATCCGAGGAACTTTTTTAGAATATAATTTGTTTTGTTTTTATAACTTTAATTAATTTTATTTACTATGAAACTTCTTATGAACATCTCTTAATTGTTTATCAGTAATGTGAGTGTATATTTGGGTTGTTGCTATATTAGCATGACCTAACATCATCTGAACAGAACGAATATCCGCCCCATTTGAAAGTAAGTCAGTAGCAAAAGAGTGTCTAATAACATGGGGAGTTACTTTCTTTGAGATTCCAGCAGCAATTGCATAATATTTAACAATACGTTCAATTGACCTCGGGGTTAAGCGGTTTGACTTTGAGCTATTTTTTGAATGTTGAATAAAAAGAGGCTCATCCATATCTTTTCTATTTTTCAAATATTCTCTAACAGCATCCTTGGCAGTAGGGGAAAGAAAGACAACTCTTACTTTTTCTCCTTTTCCTCTGACAGAAAACTCGTCTTTTGATAAATCTAAATCTCTATTCAAAGAACACAATTCAGACAGACGAAGCCCGGTAGAAAAAAATAATTCTAAAATAGCTTTGTCTCTTAGTTTTTTCTCTGTAGATATTTTAGAAATAGTAAGTGGGGCTTCAAGTAAACGATTCAATTCTTGAACTGAAATTAAATCAAGCGACCTTTCTTTTATTTTAGCTAGCTCTATTTTGTCTGGAGAGAGAGAAGGGATATCTCTTTTCATTAAATATTTAAGAAATGAGCGGAGAGCAATTAGATGATAGTTTTGAGTATTCCTTTTTAGAGTACTTGATTGTTGTCCTCGTATTTTGACTCCTGGCTGACGGTTTAAATAGAGCCTAAACTCACGAATTTTATCATCGGTTATTTCTTTTGGATTATTAATTTTAGTAAAAGAAAAAAACCTAGAAAGATATCGGTCATAATTATTGACTGTCTTTAAGCTATTACCTTTCTCGATTTCAACATATTCTAAAAACTCTCTTTTTAACTTATCTATTTGAAACATCGTCTGTATATTATATCAACTTAAATGAATGTCGCAAAATAAAACAATCCTTATCGTCTCTATATTTAGGGGGTTTAAATTAAAAAAGGTTATTAATCCCCGAAAGTAAGACATAAGGGTTAGACTTGCATTTTCTGATAATTTATGCTAGTATATGCGTTATGTTAACAACGAAAGTAAAAAAAAACATTATAAAGAAAAACCAAAATCACTAGAAAGACACAGGAAGTCCTAGTGTTCAAATTGGTATTTAGAGTAAACAAATTGATGAATTGGCAGAACACCTGAAGGACAATAATAAAGATAACCACTCAAGACGT
>JAQVGE010000003.1 GCA_028696935.1 Minisyncoccota bacterium
CCGTCAGACTTTCGTCCATTGCGGAAGATTCTCGACTGCAGCCACCCGTAGGTGTATGGGCCGTGTCTCAGTCCCATCGGTGGGGGTCAGCCTCTCAGCTCCCCTAAGCGTCATAGCCTTGGTAGTCCATTACACTACCAACAAGCTGATACTTCACAGGCCTTTCCCTAAGCGAAAAACTTTACTCCGGAGAGACTATCGTGTATTAGTTCACCTTTCGATGAATTATTCACGACTTAGGGGGAAGTTCCTATGTATTACTACCTCGTTCGCCACTAACTTCAAACGACCTTTGATTTGATATAATCTCATCTCGGGAAAAATGAAGTCCGTTCGACTTGCATGCCTTATCCACGCCGCCAGCGTTCATCCTGAGCTAGGATCAAACTCTACTTAAAAATAGAACGGAACAAAATAAAAAATACTTTTTATTTCACTAAAGCTCTAAAGCTAAAGTGAATGTTCCAAAACTGGTTACTTACTTGCTACATCAAAACTTTGTAAAAAGTTAAGACGAGCTTATTTGTGATTTATCTAACATCTAAATATAGATATTAGAATATATACTACCTATTAATCTTTCAAAGAAATTAAAACAGTCGGCTTTAACAGACTGTGGGTTCTATTATATACAAATAGTAAAAGAAGTCAAGACTTTTTTAAGACATTGAAACCTCATTAAATAGAAGGATTTTAAGGCTATTATCTATAAAAACCGTCCTCTTTATTAAAATCTAGAAATTCATCGATTGTCATTCCTTGGTAACGAGCTATTCCATCGTCTCCAACAACAACTTGATCAATATCTTCTCTTTTAAAGAATCCTGCTATTTTTATATATTCTTCAATTTTTTGCTGTTTTTCAAGTAGTTTATCTGCTTCTTCTGCCATTGCGTTTAATCTTTCTTCTTCTTGTTTATTTTCTATTGCAATCATAAGCGCATGATAAGCTGCAGGATCTTCTTTTTCAAGCTCCAAAAAATCATCGGCGTTTATAATTTCCCTTGATTCATTTTCTTCATTATTATCATTTTTTTCTATTCTGTTTTTGTTAAAACCTTCCATAGACATATTTGTATTATAACATATTTAAAATAGGTCAGGAATATTTATTATCTTTTCAAAGAAAAAATTTCACGACCCTGACTCGTCTCTATTTTTTCTTATAAAAAATATGACTCCGCCTTTCGATTCGTCTCTAGCAGAGACCACTAGTAATACAAAAACACCAGAAGTATCTGATGTTTTTGTATTGTGTGCCCCGTGAGGGAATCGAACCCCCGACCATCTCCTTAAGAGGGAGCTGCTCTACCAGCTGAGCTAACAGGGCGTGTTAGACTTTTTATACTATATTATTTCCTCAACAATTTTACAAGTTATCATTTATAAATACCATGGTCACCTATAGAAAGAAAAGCAACTTCTTTTTTGTTTTCATATTGAAAAATTATTCTATAAGAATAATTCACAGAAAAACTAAAACAATTTTTATAAATACCATTTAATTTATGAACTTTCAGAATCTTATGGTTAGAGGCATCTTTAAATAGTTCTATTTTTTCTAAAACCTCATCTTGTAAATCAATATTCAGTTTTTTAAACTGTCTAACAAAAATAGGAGCGTAAATAATTTTAATCATAAAATTATTTAACCATTTTTGATAATTTTCGTAGATCACCAGATAAACCTTTACCCATAACAATTTCTTTCTGAGCAGTTAAAATAGATTGTATTGCTTCTTCTTCAGCTGCACTTTTTATAGCACGACGAACAACATCAGCCTTATTTGAACCATAACCAGATTTAACTAAATTATTTAATTCTTTTTCAAGTTCCATTGGAAGTGGAACAGATATAGTGGTCATAATATTTATTATAATTTAACTTAATAATCTAACATATACTATATTATCATATGATAATATAGTATGCAACACCCCATAGGCAAGACCTATGGGGTGTTGCAAGAAATATAAATTATCTAAAATTAATTTAATTACTAGATGAAGAGCATGTTTGGTACCATTTTAAATTTAACAATTCTCTTGTTTGTATACCAACTATACCATCAGATGTTAATCCATTATCTGATTGAAAAGCCATGACTGCAGATCTTGTGCCCTTACCAAATTTACCATCAATACTATAATCATCTAAATACCCCAAACTATTTAGTATAGATTGAAGAGATTTTTCTTGATCTCCTGATGAACCGATCATTAGTTTTGACATTAAAGTATTAGAAGAACAATAATTATTTATACTTGTTGACTGACATTTTTGTCCTGTAGTTAAACTATAAACAAATCCTGGTTGGCAACCATTATCAGTAATAGTGGTTTGATTAATATTAGCAGGGCATTTTTCACCTGTTGTTCTGCTATACACTTCTCCGTTCATACAGCCTTCTTTTGTTGTTACTTTTTCCACAACTTTAACTGGGCAAATTTCACCAGTATACATGTTATACATTTTTCCATTTGAACAACCGTTATCTATTTCATTTCCTCTGTAATTAGTACACAAAAGACCTGTATTAAGACTATATTTAATAGTTCCATCACATCCATCATTTACAATGGGACATTTTTCGCCTGTGTACATGTTATATGTTCTTCCACTAGCACAACCATTATCATTCTCTGTACCTTTATAGTTGCTACACATAAGTCCAGTTATAGAACTATATTTTATATTACCATTACAACCATTATCTATGACAGGGCATTTTTGTCCTGTTGTTAAATTAAAGATTGCACCAGAGGAACAACCGTCATCTATTGTTGGACATATAAACTTATATGATGTTGTGCAACCGTTCGTATCTTTGGTTGCAGGTTCTATTTTAGAATAACTTCCATCTGAACATAATTTTGGGCTTGGCATGTTTGGAGGACAGATTGTAGATATTGGACATTCAGCACCAGTATATAAATCATATTTAGCTCCGTTTAAACAACCATTTTGAATTTCCGCTTGGGTAAATCTAATACCAATTATTAAAAAAGACAAAACAAACAAACCAGTTAATATTTTTTTCATATATTTTAAAAAATTAAAATAATAAAACACTTATACTAAAATATTACTATTTTCTCAACAATTTTACAAGTTCGTCGCTTAGATTTTTTATAGATTCATCATCATATAAAGACAAGGCAAAGACTGGTTTACCAAGTTTTTCAAATTCTTTTTTAATTCGATTGATTTTATCAATCGCCCTGAGCTCAGTCGAAGGGTCGTCGTTCACAATATCTGTTTTAGTAAGAATTATAATCTCTTCTTTTTCGGAAAGAATTTTATTATAATTTTCAAGTTCTTTCCTAATCTTATTATATATATCCATCGGATCCTTATTTTCCAAAGACACGAGGTGTGCTAGCATTTTTGTCCTCTTTATGTGTCTCAAGAATTTAATTCCAAGCCCTCTACCCTTACTTGCTCCTTCTATAAGTCCAGGAATATCAGCTATAACATACCCATAAAAATCACCGAGATTTGGGTCAAGAGTTGTAAATTGATAACTACCAATTTTTGCAGATGCATTAGTAACTGCGTTTAAAAGAGATGATTTACCAGCATTCGGCATCCCCACTAATCCAATATCAGCAAAAAGCTCTAGCTCTACTTTAAAATTACCATCCTCTGACTGTTTTCCTTTTGTTGCTTTCTTTGGGGTTGTGTTAGTAGAACTTTTAAATCTTTCATTACCAAAACCACCAGCACCACCTTTTAATAGTAATTCTTTTTGCCCAACCTTATCTAAGGAAACCGAGCCTCCACTTTCTATATTAGTGATTACAGAACCAACAGGTAATTCAATAATTAAATCCTGTGCATTTTTACCATGCTTACTTCCACCCATTCCGTCTTGCCCTCTCTCCGCCCTAAACTCTTTTTTGTGTTTGTATTTTGAAAGTAAGTTAATATCCAAAACAGCTAAAGCATAAATATCTCCGCCCTTTCCTCCATCTCCTCCGTTCGGACCACCCTTATCTATAAATTTCTCTTTCCGCCAACGAACAACCCCGTCTCCACCGTTTCCTGCTTTTGCATAAAATTTTATTTCATCGATAAACATACTAAAAATTAAAATAGTCTTGTTAGAGGGGCTTGCGAACGCGATGGCGCGAGCACTCGAGAAAATTTTTGGCAAAAAATTTTCGTGCCCTCAGAGAAGAGCTATTTTATCTGATTCTCCGTTATCTACAACTTAACTTATAAGTGCCTTTTCTGCAAGGGCGAAAGCCCCCTCTTTAGTTTTTACATGAGAAAAGAAACCTGATTGGTGACAAAAGATGAAACCTTCTACCCCACTCAATTCTTTTAGCTTAGGGTCTTCATTCATAAAACCTCTCCATGATTCTGGGAATAATTTTCTACTCTCCATAGTTCCAATATCTTTTCTAACAGCTTCTACCTTCCAACTATCATCATAAGCACTCGGATAGACAAAATAAACGGGTTCTTCGTATTTAGGTAATACATCTTGGATTAAATATCTAGGTAATGCCTTATCTAATACAACAATTCTCTTGTCTGTTGATTCTTCGTAAGAATTTTTTATTATTATTTCTCCCTCTACATCATCTTTAGCAATCTTAATTTCTCTTTTTAAGAGTGGAATTATTTTTTTAACCTGCTCTTTAAAAATTCTATCAACATCAGCCTTATCTTCTTTCCAGGTGGGATAAAACGCCATAAATATAGCATTTACAGAATATGGATCTATCCCTTTTATTTTAGGAGTATATATATCTACCCCGTTATCCTTAGCATCTATAGACTGAACAATTCTTTCATCTATTTTATCTGCAACTTCTTTGCTCCCGCAAATCTCTTCGCCATACTTTTTCCAAATCAGTCCAAACGAAGAATAAGGAATTCCGTTTTCTCTTTGACCTCCACCACCTTTTTGATGATGATCAAACCTATTTCTTTTTTCGTCATTCTCTCCTCCAACATCATAAACATAATCACCCTTTTCCATTATTTTTTTATCTCTCGTCCTAATTATTTTTATATGACCATTATGAAGGATTGATAAAGTTGCAGTCGCAAACAAATCATCAGCATGAAAAGCTCCGTTATGAGTAACCAATATTTTATTTTTATGGAAAATAGACATTTTAATTATTTTAACTAATTTTATTCTCGAATAATTTAACAAAAAAAGCAACTATTTTTTCTAGAATGAAAAACCCAATAAAGAAGATTAAAATCATCCCAAGAAAATTACGGACATTATGACTTGCAGATAGGGCTGTTTGACTAAAGATAAACCCTATCAAAAGCATAAAGGATGACCAAACGAGAAGAGAGAATATTTCTGCCTTTACAAAAATTTTAATTTTTATTTTTTTATAACCAGCAAAAATTAAAGCAAACCAATAAAGACCAAAAACTAAAAACCGAGAAAGGAAGATTGACCAGAATGGTTTTTTGTTAAATTTAGGAAGAATTAAATTAATTTGATTTTCAGCTTTATTTAAAAGACATGAATTGGGATATCTTTTTTGTAAATAAACACCAAGATTATAACCAATAATTGATTTAATTACTCCAGCAAAAACAGTCACCCCAAAAGCAATAAAAATATTTATTGAACCTAAATGAGAAAATATTCCTGCTAAAATAACAACAATCTCACCTTCCAAAATAACTCCGAGGATGACTAAAATATAAGCTATATTTACATGCAAAAGAGCAAAGTCAGCAATGTGGCCAATTGTTAACATAATACAATCTATTCAAAATGAAAGACCTTAGAAAGTATCCAGTTTATAATTGAAACAACCAATGCACTAATGAAAGCAGCCCAAAATGTTTCAACAATAAAGCCACTAATAATTGTTCCGAGATACCAAAAAACTGCTCCGTTTACTACAAGTGAAAATAAGCCCAAAGTAACTATATTTATTGGTAAGGTCAAAATTTTTATTATTGGTTTTAAAAACATATTGAAAAGAGTCAAACAAGCTCCAACAGCTAAAACCACCCAAAGAGGATCAACAAATACTCCTGCAACTAATTGTGTTGTAAGCCAAACTGATATTGATATTAAAATCCAATGTAAAATTAGTTTCATACTTTTTTATTTAACTAATCCATCAACCACTTCTTTTACCATCGCTCCATCAGCCTTACCTTTTAAATCTTTCATCAAGGTTGACATTAACATACCTTTTTTAGTTGAATCAGTAATCCCGAGTTCAGAAACTTTTTCTTTAACAAATTTCACAACTTCATCTTTCTCCATCAACTTTGGTAAATATTCTTCTAAAATTATTAATTGAGCGGTTTCTTCTTCAACCAAATCCATTCTCCCGCCTTTGGTGAATTGTTCAATTGAATCTTTGCGTTGTTTTGCCAAACGATTGATAACTAAAAGAGCTTGGTCGTCATCCAACAAGTCTTGGGGTGTTTTGTTTGTGGCTACTAATTCATTAGTAAAAGCCGTTACCAACCCCCTCATAACTTCTAACCTAATCTTATCCCCTGATTTCATCGCTTCTTTAATATTGTTTTTTATTTGTTCATGTAGATTCATATAGGAGAATTGTATCAAATTTATGATAGAATACCAATATATGAAAAGAATTATATTTTTTGATACAGAGACAACAGGAAATACAGAAAAAGATTTCTTGTGTCAGATTGCCTATAAGATGGAAAATGAAACATTTAATGGTTTATACAAACCATCAGTTAAGATTCCACCTGAAGCTTCAGCTGTTCATCATATTACAAATAAAATGGTAGTTGATAAGCCAGCTTTCAGTGAGAGCCCTGAATATTCTAAAATAAAAGAAATTTTTGAGGATGAAAACACCATCGTTATTGCTCATAATGCACAATTTGATTTAATGATTATAAAGAAAGAAAATATCATTCCTAAAAATTTCATCTGCACCCTACGTCTTGCAAGATATCTAGACCCTGAAGGAAAAATAGAAAAGTATAATCTACAATACTTAAGGTACTTACTCGAGCTTGAGGTTGAAGCAACCGCTCATGACGCCCTAGGAGATGTTATCGTTCTTGAAAAACTTTTTGAGAGATTAAAAAAGAAGATGATGGAAAATGAAAAATTGGAAGAAAAAGAAATTTTGGAAAAAATGGTTGAAGTATCTTCTCATCCTTCTTTGCTAAAATACATAAATTTCGGAAAACACGCAGGGAAAGAAGTAGCCGAAGTAGCACAACAAGATCCTAATTATCTGAATTGGCTCTTGAATCAAAAACTTGAGAGTGATCAAATAGATGAGGATTGGATATACACCCTTAAACACCATTTGGGTAAATTCCAAATATAAATTAGTAAAAAAATAAATCTATAAAACTAAACAGCGCTTGCTAGATTTTCCTCAGCAACCTCCTGTGGTTTTTCGTTTTTCTCTTTTAAGTCGTCATAGAACTTTGCAAAAGTAATTTGCATATAAGGAATTAACCAAATAAAACCAATTCCTAAAGTAAGAAGACAAAGCAAAGAAAGTCCGAAGAAACGAAGTTGTAAACGGAAAAACTTCCATTTATATCCATACATCATTTTTTTACTCTTCTCTAATGCTTCTTTTGGAGAAAGAGAAATACTATCAGTTAAAACATAAAAAACCATTGAATACGAAAGAGCAGCAATAATCCCAGGGATAATAAGTAAAAGTGACCATAAAAAAATAAACAAAACCATCAACAGGTAAGCTCCGACAGCTTTCCCAAAATTATTAAAACCAACAAATATTTGTTCAAACTTAGCTTCTTGGTTTCGTGAAATAGACAAAGAAAAAATAGTCACACCCAAAACAAAAGGCCCAGCAATTATTAAAGAGATGATTGAACCAGCCTTGGGAATAGCACTAACAGCAGAGACTATAATTGTAAAAACTACGAACACCAAAATAGCTAGTCCCCACTTACCTTTTAATGACTCTCTTCCAGCTCTCATTAAATCAACATTTCTAGTTTCCATACCACTTATTTTAAATTAATTAATTTATAAAACTCGACAGATACTAAAATCATTATTAACCTTATTATACCAATGATAATTGTGATATACTATAACCAACATATGGAAATAATTATTATAATTTTTTTGGGAATTTTAATAGCCTTAGTTATAGGATTATTTTTCTTTCTCAAGAAAAAACCTGAAGAGAAAAATGATAATGCTTCTCAGTTATTACTCCAACAAATAAATGAGCTCTCTCGTACTATTGATAGTAAACTAGGTGAATCACAAAAAGAAATAAATCAATCAATGAGATATCAAGCAAGTGAAACCTCGCGAATCGTTGCTGATATTACCGAAAAAATTACTAGACTTGATGAGACAAATAAACAAGTTGTCTCTTTCGCCGACCAACTTAAAAACTTACAAGACATTTTGAAAAACCCAAAACAACGCGGTGTCTTGGGAGAATATTATCTTGAAACATTACTAAAAAACACAATGCCCCCTGGTTCATATGAAATGCAATATAAACTTGGTAAAAGCGAGGATGGTAAGGATCTACTTCCTGATGCTGTAGTTTTTGTTAAAGATAAAATTATACCAATTGATTCCAAATTTTCATTGGAAAATTATAACCGTATTTCTGAAACAAGTGACCATACAGAAAAAGATCGTTTGGAAAAACTTTTTGTGAATGATTTGAAAAATCGAATAACTGAAACTTCTAAATATATACAACCTAAATATAACACCATGGATTTTGCTTTTATGTTTATTCCTCATGAAGCAATTTACTATGATTTACTTATTAACAAAATAGGTGCAATTAGCGAGGATACTGAAAATCTAATCCAAAGGGCCGCAAGTAAATATAAAGTAATTATCGTCTCCCCAACTTCTTTCTTAGCTTATTTACAAACAGTGTTGCAAGGATTAAAAGCAATGCAGATAGAAGAATCAGCTAAAGACATAATTAAGCGTGTGGGAGAACTTGGAAATCATTTAAAGTCTTATGAAGACTATCACCAAAAATTAGGAAATACCTTGGCGACAGCAGTAAATCATTTTACAAAATCAAATCACGAGTTTAGAAAAATAGATAAGGATGTCATGAGAATAACCGGAGATGCCATCAACATAGAAACTATTACAATAGATAAGCCACAACTTGAAGAAAAATAAAAACCCGAATTCGGGTTTTTATTTTTCTTCAAATATTTTTTAGTAACACCAACTGCCACAAGGATACATTCCAACTTGATTATAGAGACCATAGTTACCATAGTAACCGTAGTTGTTATAACTTCCATAATTACCGTAGGTATCTCCTCTCCAATCATAGTAACCGTAGTTACCATAGGAGTTACCAGTCCAGTCATAGTAACCGTAGTTACCATAGTTACCATAGTTACCGTAATTACCATAGTTGTTATAACTTCCATAATTACCGTAAGTATCTCCTCTCCAATCATAGTAACCGTAGTTACCGTAGGAGATACCGGTCCAATCGTAGTAACCATAATTGCCGTAAGATCCATAATTACCATAAGTATTGCCATTCCAGCCATAGCTTGGAATACAATCATAATAACAAGAAGCCATTGATTTATTTGGATATAAAGCAAAGACCAATCCTAGCACAAAAACAAATATTAAAAATATAAAAAGTTTATTTTTCGTTTTCATAACACCCGAAGTATGACATTTTTAACACAAACTGTCAACTACCTAATTAATTTTTGAACCAGCGCAGTAAATGGCTTAATAAGTAAGATAAAGATAACGGCAATAATTAAATTAAAGATTAAGTGAGATATTGCCACTTGGCCAGTTAAATTAATATCAATACTATTGATAAATCTCGAAAAAACTCCAATGAACGGTAAGAAAATAAGTACTCCTATAAAATTAAACAAGAAGTGGGCAGTCGCAACTCTCTTCCCCTGTTTGCCAGTGACGATAGAGGCTAAAAGAGCAGTAGTGGTTGTTCCTATATTTGTTCCTAAGATGATACCGAGAGCCTGAGGTAAATTTAATAGACCATCTCCTGCTAAAATAATAACCAAACTGGCAGCCATAAAACTTGATTGTAGAATAGTCGAAGCAAAGAAACCAACTATTACAGCAATAAAAACATTAGAAGTCTTACTAATCAAAGAAATAAAAAGTTCACTTTCTTTAAAACTTCCAGATAAAACTGAAATAATAAATAATGATGAAAAAACTAAACCAAAATAAAATATAGCTTTACCAAAATGCTGATATTTATTTTTAACATTCATTAAAATAAAACCAAGAACTAAAATATAAGGAGCCAAATTAAGAACCTTAAAAGCAACTAATTGTGTAGTTAGGGTTGTCCCAACATTAGAACCAATTATAACTCCGACACTATTTCCAAAAGACAGAAGTCCTGCATCTACCAAAGAAACTAACATCACCGTAACAGCTGTACTTGATTGTAAAACAGAAGTCACCCCTGCCCCCACCAAAAAACCTTTAATTGGAGTATTAGTAAATCTTTCCATCAGATTTTTAAATCTGGGGCCAAAAATATATTCAATCTGGCGACTAAATTTATTAATGGCAAAAAGGAAAACAAAGACAACCGCGATAAGTGAAACTATAATTGCTAACCAAGATTGTTCCATAATTCCATTAGTATAACACAAAAATATTTAATAAATAATAAATTATTCTAATAGAAAATCCGCACACCAAGTGCGGATTTTCTATCAATTTTTCTAAAAACTATTCTGCAGTTTCTTCAGTTGCAGGTGTAGTTTCTTCAGTTGTAGTTTCTTCAACTACTGGTGCATCAGTTGTTTGTTCATCTGTTGCAGGTACATTTGTATTTTCGTCCATATATAAAATAAAAAGATTAGGTTAGCAAAATACGACCCTATAACCAACCTATCATAATTATTTTTTAATTGCAACCTAAAAAATAAAATAAAAAAATTAATTATCTAAACCTAAGTTCTTAAAATCTTCTAATAATTTATCTATTTCTTCTTCTGTCATTAATTCCCTATCAATATTATTATTACTTAAACTCCCAACCTCTGTTGAAGGAATTATATGGTAATGCAAATGTTCTATTGTTTTACCTGCCTTTTTACCATTTCTCAATAAAATACTATAACTCTCGTGACCTAGGGCTTTCAAAAACTTAACTCCCTCTAATAAAATATCATCAATATCTTTCTTTTCATCACTAGTCAAATCTTCAAAAGATTCAATGTGTCTTCCAGTTGTCACAAGTAAGTGGTGTTTACAATAAGGAGCCAAAGCATAAGTCAGCACAGCCTCTCTTATTTTCTTAATAACATTATGGTTACCAAATTCACAAAAAGGACAATTTCTCTCTGTTTCTAGTAATTCTTTATAATTCATATGTCGAGGATTATAGCAGATTTTGAAATTAAATTAAATTACCCTAAAAACAAAGAACAATATACTAAAAATAAAAAATGTGTTATATTAGTTTTGTTTATTGGGAGATCGTCTAACGGTAGGACAGAGGCCTTTGAAGCCTTTAATCTAGGTTCGATTCCTAGTCTCCCAGCAACGAAAATTCCACCTTCATTGGTGGAATTTTTGGTAGGAGAAGCACACGCTAGTGTGCGCCTAGGAATCGAAGACCTTGAGTATATCGCACGGAACGAAGTGAGTACGATACGAAAGGTGTACAGAATCTGTAAGATTCGATAAGTGAAGCGGTCCTAGTCTCCCAGCAAAAGAAAATCCCGCCCTTAGACTAGCGAGGACAGTCCTCGCTAGTCTCTATCAAAATGTTTTCTATCTAATATTTACTCAAAAAAAGATGATATAATAATATTTATGAAAAATTTAAATCAAACAATATTATTATTAATAACATTTCTTCTGGCTTTTATTATTGGTAATATAATAAGCGAGAATTTAAAAATAAAACCAGTAATAGAAAAAATATTTAATAAATCAGCGAGCTTAGATAACATTAATCAAAAAAATCAAACTCCTATAAAAAACACATCTCCAACTTCAACTAGTAGTAAGACAAATACAATTCATAAATTACCACAAACTTTAATTAGAAAAATAGGAGAAAGTTACACACTTGGGAATATGAAATATAAAGTAATTTCTGCAACAAACGAAGGATCAAAATATGAATATAGTGAAACAAAAGGAAAATTCATTAGCGTTAAAATACTAGTAAGTAATATAGGAAAGACAAATTCAAATGGAAGCAAGATAATAATAAAAGATAAAATGGATAGGCAGTATCAAAAAGAGGAATATTTTATTTTTAGTTTTAACTCAGATAAAAAAGAATATAATTTTAACGTGTTTGATGGTGGAATGGCCCCAGGTTTTTCGGAAACTTACACAGCGGTATTTGAGGTTGCTAAGGATTCTACTGATCTAAATTTATGTCACCCAAGCACAACGGGTGTTGATATAGTTTGTGTTGAATTAGGACTATAGAATCTATAGTAATAAATTATCATTTTCTATTAAAGTTCGAATACTATCCTATGCTATCAGCAACAACTTTTAAGTTTATTTTGCTATAATACAGTAATGAAAAATACGAAAAATAAATCAAAGTCTATTTATATATACGGTAAACATCCTGTAATCGAAGCCTTGAAAAATAAACCACAAATAATAGAGGGGGTTCTTATAGAAGAAAATTTACAAGATAAAGATATTGGATTAGCGCTTAAAAAGGCAGGTATTACACCATCAAAAATTGAACTAGATAGTAGGAAACAAATTGATGAGAACCCAAAGACTCATCAAGGCATCATCGCAAAAATATCACCAGATAAATTGATGTTGCCATACAAAGAATTTATAAAATCACTCGAAATCTCTCCGAGTACTTTGCTGGTAATTATGGGAGAAGTCCAAGACCCTCACAATGTGGGGGCTGTTATACGTTCGGCTGCTGCTTTTGGTATCTCAGGAGTACTTATTCCGGAACATAATCAAGCACCAGTAACAGGAACAGTAGTAAAAGTCTCTGCAGGGATGGCTTTCAAAATTCCCTTAGTGGCGATTGGTAATGTAAACACTGTTATTCGTGATTTAAAAGAAAGAGGATTTTGGGTTTACGGTCTTGATGGTACAAGCAGTGAAAGTCTTTCGGGCGAAGAATTCGAAAAGCCATCAGTAATTATTGTTGGCAATGAGGGAGATGGGATAAGAGAAAAGACTCGTGAGCACTGTGATTATCTTTTAAAAATTCCAATGCATAGAGCTTGTGAATCCTTAAATGTAGCAGCTTCTGTATCTGTAGCACTTTATGAATGGAGTAAGCAACACCCCGAAGCTTTGTTGGGTAAATAAAATAAAAGTCGTGATTGCTCACGACTTTTTTTGACAGAAATTTACTTCTATCTTCGAATTGTTTTTTCCAGGATAAACTCCGAGAGGACTCAGACATTCTGTATGATACTCTGAAAGTCTTCTTAATTCTTTGGAATTCAACATATTTTTCTTAAAACAATATATCTCTTTCCTAAAATTTTTAGGTTTACCCCAATTCCTAAAGAACCTCAAAAAATAAAATAGCATAACGCACGTTTTCTTATATTATATCATATAATAAATCATCTGTCAAAACAAAAAACCCAGGTTTTACTTGGGTTTTTTGTTTTAGTTTTTATTTAGCCCAGCTATCTGGAACATTTATATTTAAAACTTTTTCCTTAATATCAGAAATCATAGCTGAGGTAATTGAAAAACCAAGCCCTCCAAGAACCATCACTTCTCTAAGAACAGCATT
Source organism: Minisyncoccota bacterium (assembly GCA_028696935.1). Next base: position 13,735 of record JAQVGE010000003.1, read on the forward strand.
CATTTCTTCAGCATTTGCAAAGGCATAACTAACACTAGATGCTCCAGCGAGTATCCCCACCACACCCAAAACTGTCTTTAGTTTTTCTTTAAAGACTGGATTTTTCTCTGCTACTTTTGCAATTGTTTCTGGGTCTGTTCCTTGTAGCATCTTTTCTTGTTCTTCTAATATTTTAGTCCCCTCCTTAGTCTCAATAGACTCTAGTGTAGAATTTTCTAATTCTGACTCTTCATTTTTGACCTCTTTGCTTTTAAAAAAATTCATTCCTTCGTTCATATTTTTATAAATAGTTATCCTAATAATAAAATTATCTAATTATTTTCTTCTTCCTTTTTTATCTCTTCATTTAGATAAGAGACAATTTTAGTATATTCTTCTGTGAAATTACCTAATTCTTCTTCTGTCACACTACCATCCTTAACTTTTTGAGCTAAAGCTAATATTTCTTCTTCACTCATAATAATATTTAATTTATCTTTTAATTTATAAGACGACCTAATCTAACCCCACCTAACACATAATTGAAACTATTTTAATTATTATACACCAAAAAGACAAATCTGCTTATCTGCTTTTAAGATAGACTAGTCTATCAATTAGTTTACTGTTATAATAAAAGGATGAAAACGCAAACAACCTTAGGTGAAAGATATTTTATTTATATTTTACTAGCGACTGTTTCTGTCCTCACTTTGGCTATATTTTGGCCTTTCTTAACGGTTGTTGTTCTTGCTATTGCCTTTTCCGTAATCCTTTCCCCCATTTATGTCTGGATAAAAAAGAAAATTACAAAAAATATATCTTGGCTGGCCTCAATTTTAACTCTTTTGTTGTTTTTTATAGTTTTATGCGTACCTTTCTTCTTTGTGGGAAAGGCAGTCTTTAGCCAAGCTCAAGATGCTTACAGTTATATTATAAATTCAGGAAGTACAAGTAATTTCATCCAAAAAATAGATATCTCTATAAACAAAATGATGCCTGAGGGTTTTACTTTTGATACCTATGGAAAAATAACAGAATTAGCTTCAAATCTAAGTCGTAATATAACAATATTTTTCGCTTCTACTTTTAAAACAATTTTCTTATTTATTTTAATGATTTTAAGTATCTTTTATTTACTAAAAGATGGAGAACATTGGAAAAAAAATTTATTACTTTTAATCCCTCTCTCAGAAGAAAATGCTCATCAAATTATAGACACAATGAAATCTGCAATTAATAGAATCTTTAAAGGGTCGTTTTTTATTGCTATTGTTCAAGGTCTCATAATGGGAATTGGTTTAACTATTTTTGGTGTACCTAACGCCGCTATTTGGGGAGTAGTTGCAGGAATATCTTCTTTTGTCCCAACGATTGGAACCTCGATAGTATCTGTTCCAGCAATATTATATTTATTTTTTATGACTGGACCACTATACGCGATAGGAATGACCCTTTGGTCAATGGCTATGGTTGGGGCAATTGATGATATTTTATCTCCCTATGTAATCTCAAGGAATACTAACATCTCATCTCTTTTTATTTTATTTTCTATTTTAGGAGGAATATCTTTAATGGGACCCGTTGGTATATTTATTGGACCATTAATTATTTCTCTTTTGTATAGTCTGGTTTCTATTTATAAAAAAGAAACGGCTATTCAGCCTACGACTTCAAACTGAAATTCCAATAACATAACCAGTTGTCCAACAAATTTGTAGTCCGTAACCACCGGATGGTCTGTTTATGTTTAATAAATCTCCAGCAATATATAGATTTTGATAAAGTTTTGATTTCATTGTTTTTGTCTCTATTTCAGACAAAGAAACTCCCCCATCAACAACAACCGCCCGATCATAACCCATTAAATTTGTGATATTAATAGGTAGAGCTTTTAAGAGGTGTACTAATTTCTTTCTATTTTCTTTTGTAATACTATGGACCTTTTCTTCTTTATCTATAAAATCGATAAGCATTTCAATCCCTTTATTTGTTCCCTCGGGAACTATTTCCTTTAAAATATTTTTAAAGGATTTATTTTTATTATTATCAAAAACTTTAATTATTTTCTCTTCTAAAGGTTTAAAATCTGTATCCGGGTAAGCATCAATAAAAGCTTTGACTCTACCAGCTTGCAAGAGAGAGCCAACTCGACTAGCGCTATTTAAAATAAGTGGACCCGATAATCCAAAATGAGTAAACAAAATTTTACCAGTCTTTGAAAATTGTTTTTTGCCAATTGGAGAAGATGGGTCTTCTAAGAAAAAAGTAATTTTCATAAAAGAAAGTGATACTCCAGCCAAAGAATGGACCCATTTATCTGAGACTTGGAAAGGAACAACTGACGGAGTTGGGTCAATAACGGTATGTCCTAATTTCTTTAAAAACCTAAACCCGTCTCCGGTTGAACCAGTTTCTGGATGAGACACACCTCCAGTAGAAAAAACAAAAGACTTTCCCAAAAAACTTCCTTGATTAGTAACAACTTCTGTAATTAAATTATCTTTATTAACTACGTCTTTTACTTCGCAATTAGTCTTTATGATGACTTTGTTTTTCTCTAATTCATTCTTTAAAACTCGATAAACATCGTAAGCTTTTTCAGTTTCAGGGAAAGCTCGATTACGAGCTTGAATAACCAAAGGTAACCCCAGTGATTCAAAATAATTAAAAGTATCCTTAGCACTAAAAGCAGAAAATGGTGAGTGCAAGAAAGATTCGGCTTTACTGTAGTTTTTTAAAAAAAGTCTTGTATCAAATACCGCATTAGTAATATTACACCTTCCTCCTCCAGTAATCTTTAATTTTTCACCCAAATCTTTGTTTTTTTCTAGAATTAAAACAGATTTAGACCTAGAACCAGAGATAGCTCCTGTCATCATCCCAGAAGCACCTCCACCAATTATAATTACATCCCATATTTTGGATTGTTGTGACATAACTTTATGCAAGAGCAGATTCTTCTTCGTTTAGAATTCTAACCAATGCTAATTCAAGCGGAATTTCACTGATTACAGCATTACGAGAAGATTGATAAGCTTCAAGCAAGATAGAAAGTGTACGCGAAGATATGTGTTTAGGTTTTTCTTTAATCAATTTAGAAATATAAGAAAAATCATCAGCTGATATATTTTCTTCTACTATTTTTAAAGAAGAAGGGGCATAGCGCAAAATCAAAGCATAACGAAGTTTTGATAAAATCATTTTCAAAAGAACCCCCATATCTAAATTTTGCTTACTTGCTTTTTCTACCACCAAAAAGCCTTTCTCTATGTCTTCCAAAACTAGAGCTTCCAAGAAATCATTAACCAAAACGCTATTAGGAGAACCTGTCGTTTCTTCAATTTCTTTAACTGTTATTTTTTTGTCTTTAGAAAAAGATATAACTTTTTGTAAAGTCCCAAGAGCATCACGAAATGCCCCCTCTGCTAAAAGAGCTATTAATTCAGCTCCACCTTTTTCTAGGATGTAGCCTTCTTTTTTGGCAACATCAGAAATAACCGCTGAGAGGATAACATCTGTTGGTTTTTTAAAAACAAAACTCTGACAACGAGAAACAATCGTTTCAGGAATTTTTTCTAATTCTGTGGTTGCGAGAATGAAAATAACATGACTAGGTGGTTCTTCTATTGTTTTTAGAAGAGCATTCCAAGCATCTTTAGTAAACATGTGAACCTCATCTAAGATATATACTTTGTACTTAGAATCAAAAGGCATTGTATGAACACTATCACGAATAGCTCTAACATCATCGATTCCTCTATTAGAAGCCGCATCAAGCTCATAAATATCATTTATTGAAGAACCTAATTCAGAAGCAATAATTCTAGCAGTTGTTGTCTTTCCTGTTCCACGGGGACCACACAAAAGATAAGCATGCGAAACTTTTCCCGCCTCAAGAGCCCCTCCAATAGCCTTAACAATATGATCTTGACCTATAACTTCACTAAATTTTTCAGGTCGATATTTCCGATACAATGCAATATTCGAGTCTTTCATAGCCTCTAGTATAGCAAATTAATGTCTTTTGAGAAAACAATTATTCTTCGGTTTTTTTGTCTCTTACATATTCTTGCACTGTTCCACTTCCAGAAATCTGCTTAGTGATTAAAACATTTCCACTGTCTATATACATAACATTAGTTGAACCTGAAGAATTTATACCTAGTGATTCTTTTACATTTAGTTGAATTCTTGAAGAACCCGAAGTTTTGATTGAAGCATTCTCTGAAATAAAATCATATGCATTTAATTCAGATGACCCAGAAGAGTCGAAAGAGAGGTTTTTCCCTTCTCCAGCAAGAGTAATCACTCCTGAACCAGAAGTTTTAATATTAAGGGATTCTGAAATTACATTTACAGTAAAATTAGTACGACCTGAAAAAGTGGCGTTAAATTCCCTTGTGGTAAATTCTTCCATTTCCCCTAAAACACTACCAGAGAAATATATTTCTTTAATCTCCGGTGTTGTAATCGTAATAATCATAGGAGAATAGAAGTCTTGGCAAAACAGTAGGCAAACATCTATTTGATTAGCTCTATCAATATCAAGTATTTGATTAGCATCATCAATTCTAAGAGCATCTAATGTTCGTTTTGATCCTTGTATAACTACTTTATTTTTATCTCCTTTTATGATTTTAATTTCAGACCTACCACCCACTTCAATTGAATTAAAAGATAAATCTTCATAAACATATTCTTGATAAGAATCTCTGATTTCTTTTTGGATTGATTTTATTTCTGCTTGTATTTGATTGATATGAGCCATAGAAACTCCCGTAATAATCGTAAATGAGACAAACCAGACCACAAATAAAATTGTCGCATTTAAACCGTTAATAAGTCTTTTCCTTCTGATTAGCCTAATTCCCAAGAAGGCCAAAGCTATTAGAGGAATAACAATAGAAAAATAAAAACCTATCATAAAGATAATTCCCCAAAAACCTTGTGGTAAAATATTTATTATTGCTGTTATTCCAGGCTCACTCAAACTACCACCCGATAAAAATGTAACTAAAGAAGCAGAGAACGCGAATAAACTAATAATTGCGGAAAAAGCAATAACACCCCCTGTAAAAATAATGAAAAATAAACCAAATTTCAAAATTATGAATTTAAGAAATTGAAACAGTTTTTTAATTATTTTAAATGGAATTGAAAAAAAATTTTTTAATTTACTTTTTGGGACTTCTTCTATTTTTTTTTTAACAAATATCTCTATCTCTGAAAGGGTAACATTTCCTCCTTCCATATCTATTTTTTTAGAAGCAGTGTCAGCAGGAGGAACAACAAACCAAAGAATTAAATAAGAAATAACACCAAAACCACCAAAGAAAATTGAAACTACAAATAAAATTCGAACAATTACTGGATCAATGTTGAAATACTGAGCAACCCCTGAAGCAACACCAGCAATAACCACATCTTCAGTGTCTCGATAAAGCCTCTTGTTTTTAAAATTTTTATATTGATTTTTATCTTTACTATCTGGTGATTGAGAGTCTTTTTCCTCATCTTCAAGTTCTTC
>JAQVGE010000093.1:0-2423 GCA_028696935.1 Minisyncoccota bacterium
TGTGAAGCGGGAAACTCCGGCGCAGTTTTGGCCCTGGGTTAAAATAAAGGCGGAAAGCTTAAGCAATGTGCGCGCTTACAACCAGGAAAACTGCTCCATGTGGATGGCCTGTACGTTTATCTTTTTTGTCAACGGGATTATCGGCGTCTTCAACAGACAACTTTCGGCGGTACTTCTACTGATGTTTATTTTTCCCGGCTGCATATTTCTCATTCAAAGGTATAACCGAATATTACGGAAATATCTTATGCCAGAAAAAAACGGTTAACCCATTTCTGCTTTTGAGAAAAATCCGAGCAGTATCACGCATCTGTTTCCGATCACATTGTGGTTTGGAAACTTCGATATTTGATGAAGCAAAGGGAACACTATGTTGAGCATGAAAAAAGCTGTTGTTGCCGGATCCATCGGATTGGATATCATCCCTATATTTGGTAGCGAAACGACGAAGGACATTAAGAATATTTTGTCTCAGGGTAAATTTACCGACATGAAGGGAACGCGCCTTTACCTTGGAGGTTGCGTGGGCAATACCGGTATTGCCATGCACAAATTAGGGGTGCCGGTGACTTTGGTCAGTAAAGTGGGAAATGATCTGATAGGTTCAGTTATTCTGATGATCCTGCAGCAACAGAAAGTGCAGGCCGCAATAGAGACCGTCGAAGATTGTCCTTCGTCGTCAACGGTTGTCGTTGCCCCTCCCGGTGCGGATCGAATTCTTTTACACAGCCGTGGAGCGTCGCAAACCTTCCGCTCTGGTGATCTGGATATGAAGTTGCTATCGGAGGCTGCGTTGCTGCACTTTGCATATCCAACCGCAATGAAGTACCTGTATGCCAACGTTGGTGAAGAATTTATCCGGTTGTTAAAGCGGGGGAAAGACAGCGGGATTACCATTTCGATTGATATGTCACAGCCGGACCCAAACAGTGACCCCGGCCGGGTAGACTGGGTAACTGTTTTAAAAAGAGCGCTGCCCTACATCGATTTATTTATGCCAAGCCTTGAAGAATTATTGTTTATGCTTCACCGGGAGCTGTTTGACAAGTTGACTACAGAAAGCAACGGCGCGGATTTAATCGACTCTGTTGACATGAAAATAGTTCCAGAGCTGGCGCGAGAACTGATTGATTTGGGCGCAAGCATTGTTATGCTCAAGCTGGGGAAAAAGGGCTTGTACCTTCGTACCGCTTCCTTGGAAAAGCTGGAGAAAATGGGGCGAGCCATACCGGACAATAAGGAGCTATGGGCAGATCGGGAATTGCTATGTATGCCATATAAACCGAATTGCATCCGCTCAACTACGGGTGCGGGAGATAACGCGATTGCGGGATTTCTGGCGGGATTCCTGCGCAGCGATAAACCTGAGCAGGCCTTGAACATCGCTACGGCAAATGCATTACGTTGCATTGAATCCTATGAAACTACGGATTGTACGTTGCCGATCTCGCAGCTTGATCCCTTCATTGCGACCGAGCCGGAGAAACTTAAGGCGGAGGGTCTCGATACAGAATATTGGCGCCACATAGAAAAAGAGCAAGCCTATCGGGGATTGCTGGATCAGTCAAAGTAATCTGCAGTTGAAGAAGATAATCATTTTGAAAGGGTGAGTTTTTTGAAAATTGAATCAAGTTCCTATAACGGCGAGGGTATGAAACGTGTGTATGAGAATGAACAGTGGACGGTTGGGATTAAAAACTGGAAGCCAAGCAATGATGTGACAGAGATTGATTGTCTGGAACGCCATAACTTAACCGACGAACTTTTTGTTTTAATTTCTGGTCACTGTACGCTTATCTTTGCAAATGAGCTTCAGGGAAAGTTGTCGTTTGACGCGGTGGAGATGAAGCCAAATCAGGTATACACAATCCCCAAGACGTTATGGCATAACACAATCACCCAAAAGGATACCAAAATGATTCTTATCGAAAACGTATCAACCAGTATGGATAACAGTGACCTATATCAACTATCCCCAGAGGAAATACGTGAAGTTCGAGCGCTGGCAAAATAGACCGTGACTCGTAAACCGGAAAGCGAGTATTGAAAATGAGAAATCCTGTTGGAATTTTCTATTCATACTACCCATATAATGATTCGGTCGAGTGGGAAAAATGTATTCGCCGTGCATCTTCTTCCGGAGCTGACAGCATTGAAATTTCTGCTATGCGCCTGGTACGGGAAAGCAGAAGCGTGCAAGAGCATATAAGCAAAGTTGCCGACGAAGTCGGGATTAAAATCAGCTTTACAACCGGGCTGCCAATTGGCTGCGATACAAGTTCAGCGGATGAAACACAGCGACGCAATGGAATTGACTTTATTGCTGAAAATATCCGTCTTGTTAAACAAATGGGAGGCAGTATCCTCGGCGGTGTTTTCCATGGGCAAAATCATTTACCACGAAATGGTGAGTACTTGCAAAA
>JAQVGE010000093.1:2433-4329 GCA_028696935.1 Minisyncoccota bacterium
AAAGAGCGGCGTATCGAAAATGCCGTTAAGGCTGTTCGTGAAATGGCTAAAATTGCGGAGATGTACGGGGTTGTTCTGGCGGACGAACCTGTCAATCGTTTTGAAAGTGAAACGATTAACACCGTTGAGGAAGAGCTGGGTTTTCTGGATCGTGTCGACAGCCCTTGGGTAAAAACGGTGGTAGATACGTTTCACATGAATATTGAAGAAGACGATCTGATTTCCGCCATTCTATACGCAGGCAAACGAATTGCACATGTCCACTTGGCGGAAAACAATCGTAAGCTTCCTGGAAATGGGCATCTGGACTGGCGTTCCATTTTAAAGGCACTTAACGACATAGGCTATACATCCTACTTAACCATGGAAAGCTTTCAGATTCCGTACGCTGCGATATCTGATTCGATGTGTATCTGGCGTGATTTGTGTACTGTTGATATCGATGAAGATGTCAAAAATGCGGTTGCATATCTGAAGGGCATCATGAATGATATCAGCTGAACACTGCAGAAGTGAACATATTCCAGCTGTATCAAATATTGTATGAAGCGCAATATGGGTTTTTGCTAGAATAAATCAATGGCAGAAACACTGATAACGCAATTCGTACACAAGGAAAGAGGAGTCATCATGTATACGGATATTGGAACGATTTTAAGAGACGCGGCAGCGAACCATTACGGAGTCATTGCTTGCCTACCGGTTAATATGGAAGTCGTGCGTGGCGCGATTGCGGCTGCGAATGAAAAGAAGGCTCCACTTATTTTTATCTCGGGGCAAAACTCGAGTTTGCAACATGCCAATGGCGAACTGCTGGTTGAATTAATTAAAATTATGGCCAACAAAACCCAATCACCCATCGCGATGATGCTTGACCATGGAAGCAAGTACGAACGTATTACGTATGCTTTCCGAAATGGCTATTCGTCTATTATGTTTGACGGTTCAGCCTTGCCTATGGATGAAAACATTCAAAAAACCAAAGAAGTTGTGAAACTGTGTCATATGCATGGCATCGGCGTTGAAGGGGAGCTTGGGCATGTTGGACAGGCTGCTAACAATGATGACAAAGACGAATCCATGTATACGGATCCGAAAGATGCAGCGTATTTTGTGCAACAAACCAATGTGGACTGCCTGGCCGTTGCGGTAGGTACAGCGCACGGCGAATACGAAAAAGGATACGTACCTCATATTAATTTCGACCGCATCAGAGAAATTAAAGAAGCCACTCATGGGATGCCGATTGCCTTACATGGCGGATCGGGTTCGGGGGATGAGAACATCCAAAAGGCAGTCGCAGCCGGGATCAATAAGATCAATGTAGCTACGGATGTTGGTAATTGCTGCCGTGATTATTTGGCTAAAACGCTCGCAGCAGACCCCAAGATCAATTACGTTGCGCTGATGATGGGGATGGAGAAAGCTGTAAAATCCTTCATCATGCATTGGATAGATCTGTCTGGTTCCGCCGATACTTCGGATCATTTTAGAATCCCCGATACGCTCAACACGGTTTTGGAGCGTTCCATAGTAGGCGACGGCGAATAAACTCTGATATTACACGCGAAGGCGTTTGTATTTCATCGTCTTGTTCTTTGAGCCTGCTTGATAATCTCAAAGCATTGATGCGAAAAAGGAACTCCGAATCAATCCCCCATATTTGTCTGCGTGTTATCCTCGGGCATCCGAATTGAGCGGTTGAATATGTCTGAAAGGATGCAGGGCACACAGCCGGATAAAGTGATTAAATGAGTTGACTCCAGAGAGCGTTCTTTAAGCATACGGTAATTTTTATGTCGGATCAACGATGACATGGATACCACAGGCAAATCACTGATACGCTTATTTTATAACCCGTCAAGGCGCAATTGCTTATGCTGCGCAGCAATGCTT
>JAQVGE010000094.1 GCA_028696935.1 Minisyncoccota bacterium
GGATTGCTTGATTTAATATATAATGAATTTCAAAATAGCAATTTTAGTAATGAAGATTTAGAAAAAATAATGGTAAAAAGGAATTATAAGTTTGATTTAAATACTGAAAATATATTAAAAACATTAATAGAGGAAAAAAGAATAGAAAAAAAGGAAAATTTATATCAAATCCCATTTAGTGTTGATATTTTATCAAAATACGGATTAAATGATAGTTTATTAAGATTTTTAAAATTAAATAAAATTGAATTATCAGACATAGTTGAAGAAGATTTTGCACTAAATTTTCATGTTACACCATCTAGATATAATAAAATTAAAAAATCATTTGAATGTTTTGTTGATGATACAAATTATTGTGTTGAATTAACAGAAAATAAAATGTTGAAAATAATAAAAAAAGAATTTAAAAACGAACTTTTTAGTTTTCAACAATTATCCGAACTTCTTGATAACGAAAGATTTTCTCAAGAAAGAGTTTATGAATTTATAAATAATTTAATTGATTCAAATGATATAATAAAGGTAAACGAATTATTTAGAGTTACTTTTTCAACCTTAAAAGATGAAATTGAAAAAATAAATAATAAAAATAATCATAGGGATATAGTTTTAAAAAAATTATCTGGGTTAACACTAGAGCAAATAGGAAATGATTATGGTGTTACTAGAGAAAGAATAAGACAAATCATTTCAAAGGAATTCAAAAAAATACCAGTTGTTCAAGAAGAAGAAAAAAAAGATTATTTTACTAAATATAATTTTGATGTTAAAACATTTACCAAAATGTTTAATCAATCTGAAATTGTATATTATTATTTAAAAGAAAAATATAAGTCAGGTGATACTGAAATATCTGAATTATTAAATGAAGATAGTATTACGGAAGAGCAAAGACAAGTTATTAGCGAAAAATATAATTTAATAAAAATTTATGATGAATATATTATTACTAGTAAAAATAATATACTTACATCTATATTAAAAAAAATAGAGAAACAAGTAGATTTTGATGAGTTAAGAATTATTTACAATAATTTAATAAATGAGTATTCATTAGATTTAGTTCCGATTGAAGAAGAAGATTTTAGAAATATTGATTCTGTTTTAGGAAGAAACGATTTTGTACTAAATACAAGAGGTAGAGTTTATAGATTTTATAATTGTAAGGATATAGATGAAGACGACAAAAAAGAATTAGAAAATTTGTTAGATGTAGATCCAGGAGTATATTCAGCAGAATTGTTTTTTAATGATAATCCTTTATTAATGAAAAAATTAGATATACTTGATGAGTATGAACTACATAATTTATTCAGAAAGGTTTTAGAACCAAATGATGATATTATTTACTCTAGAATGCCTGATATTTATATTAAATGTAACGATAAATATCAATTTGTAGAGTCTTTAATACAGGAATTTTCTCCAGCAAGTATAGATGAATTTACGGAGTTTGTTTATCAATCTTATGGACATAAAATACCAACGTTTAGGGCGTATCTGCAAAGTAACTTTAGTCATTATATTAATCTTAATATGTTAATAAGCAATTGTCCAAAATTTGATTCTAAACAATATGAATTTATGAAAGATTATTTGAAAGAAGATATATATTCAACTTCTACTATAAAGAAACTTTTAACGGATGAATTTGATGTGGAAGATTTTAAATTACTAAATAATCTTAATTTTAATATACTCGGATATAAATTAAGAGGTAATTATATAATGAAATCATCAATAAGCAGCCTTGAAAATTATATGAGAAATATGATAAGTAATATTGATTTTTATGAAATTTCTGCTGAAATGAAAAAAATAGGTTCAACATTTTCAAGCTATTTGTATAAATTCATTTATGATAAAAAATTATTTAAATATGATGAAAACACATATATTACAATTAAAAAATTAGAATCTATGGGGATTTGTGAAGATGATATAGATAATTTTATTGAAAAAGTAAGTAGCATTATACCTAATAATGAATATTTTAATTTGTTTGTATTAAATACTGATTTTGAAAGTAAGTTATTTGATTTGAAATTGCCTGATTGTTTTTATGAAACTTTGGTAACTATAATACCTAATGTAAAAACATTTAGACTAAAAAATAATACTATCTTTATTAAAACAAACGAAACAGCGACACGAGAGAAATTTATTAATAGTTTTATAACTAAAAACAAAACATATATAAGTGAAATAAAAAAGCAAATTAATGATTTGTTTGATATAGATTTACAAGAATACTATATTAGGGAATTTATAAATAAAAATAAATATTATTTGCAGAACGGAACGGATTGCATTTATTTAAGTAAAGATGTTTATGAAAATGAAGTAAATCAATGGGATATACTACAATATATTGACTAGTAGCAGTAAATTACTACTAGTTTTTATTTGAATAAAAAACTGGATAAACTTTTCTTCATAAGATTGTTTCTCCAGTAAATATATGATATAATCTTTTTATGAATAATACTGCAATAAAATAAAAAAGGAGGAATGAAAATGATAAAATATATATGTAGCAATTGTGATGATTTAACGTGTGAAACGAGTACATGCCCTGTATGCAATAATAGAACCTATGTTGATAAATCAGAAATATTTTATTGTAAAAACTGTAACATTCCTTTATTTGATGATATATGCCCTATATGTAATAATCATTGCAATTACATAGGAACGGATATAAGACCTGTATTTCCTGAAGAAAGATTATTATTAGAATGTATTATTGCTAAACCATTTGATTTTGCAGATATGTCAGTATGGAATACATCAGGAAACAATTACTTTGTGAATGGTGAAAAGAAAAGGTTTACAATAAAGGATGTTATATCTAAAATTGATGCTAATGATTTAAGAAAAATGTTGGAAGATAATAAGGATGAAAATCAAAAATATATTGATAATTATTTTAATAGTGAGTTTATTATTAAATTTATAGAAGCAAATAAAATCAGATACAATTCTATCGTAACAGAAGCACATGATTATATTAAATTTGTTTCTAAAAAATATGATGCAGATTCTATGTTTGTATCTTTTTCTGGTGGTAAAGATTCTACTGTAACAAGCGATTTAGTATTGAATGCACTAAATAATGAAAAAATAATTCACATATATGGAGATACAACCCTTGAATATCCTGAAACTGGAGTATATTTAGAAGAATTTAAAAGGGTACATCCTGTTACTCCTATGTTAGTTGCTAAAAATAAGGAACAAGATTTTAATGAATTATGCAAGGTAATAGGACCACCAAGCAGAATGATGAGATGGTGTTGTACTATTTTTAAAACAGGATCAATAACTCGAAAGATAGATTCAACTTTTAAAAATAAATTGAAAGTTTTAACATTTCAAGGATTAAGAAGAAATGAATCGCTTGCACGAAGCAAGTATGATAGGGAAAGTAGTGGAGCAAAAATTACAAAACAACAAACTGTTGCACCAATTATTGATTGGTTAGATTTTGATGTGTGGTTATATATATTGACAAGAAATATCCCTTTTAATAACGCATATAAAAAAGGATTTTCTAGGGTAGGTTGTTGGTGTTGCCCCAACAATTCATATTGGTCTGAATATCTATCACATATATATATGAATGAGCAATATACAAAATTTCATAATATATTGATTGATTTTGCTAAACAAATTGGAAAACCAGATCCAAATGAATATATATCATCAGGTGGTTGGAAAGCAAGACAAGGTGGAAATGGATTAGATTATAGCAGTAATGCGATATTAAGTTTTAAACCATGTGTATTAGAAGAAAATTCTTATAATTTTGAACTTAACAAACCAATAAATGAAACATTATATGAATTATTTAAACCATTTGGTATTATAGATTTCAATATTGGAAATAAACGATTAGGGGAAGTCTATATTTTAGGAAAAAAAGATAAACAACCAATTTTAAAATTAACTGGTAAGATTGGACAAAATTATTTGAAAGTATCTGTGTTGAAAGCAACAAATATATTTAATAGCCCTAAAATAAATGAAATGTTAATTAAAAATCAAGTAACTAAATTTCAAACCTGTATTGGTTGTATGGCTTGTGAAAGTGTATGCAAATATAATGCAATAAATATAAAGCATTTAGAAAAACATAATGGAGATAAATTTAATATATCTTATAAAATTGATGAAAATAAATGTGTTGGATGCTTGGAATGTGTAAAACATTTTAGTGGAGGATGCTTTATGAAAAAAGTTTTAAGAACTAAACAAGATAAGGAGTAGGGTTAGAATGAGTATAAAATT
>JAQVGE010000004.1 GCA_028696935.1 Minisyncoccota bacterium
AATTCTAAGTAAAGAGTATATCATAAAAAATAATTTGGTCAAATTGTATGTGTCAAAATTTTGGAGGTGATTATATGCCAGAACATCAAACAATTGAATGGAAAGAAACATGGCAAGATGAATATTTAAAATGGATTTGCGGTTATGCAAATGCATATGGTGGTACTTTATATATCGGAAAAGATGATAACGGAAATGTCATCGGAATAAATAATTCAAGACAACTCCTTGAAAAGTTACCGAACAAGATTACAGATATGATGGGAATCATCGTTGATGTAAATTTGAAATTTGAAGGAGAGTTGGAATATCTTGAAATTATTGTGGACAAGTATCCTTCTCTAATCAGTTTTCGTGGAAAATACTATTATAGATCAGGAAGTACCATGCGAGAGATTACAGGTAAAGAACTTGATAAAGCTATGCTAAAATCTCAGGGAAAAACATGGGATGGCGTTCCTTTACCAAGAATTAAGATAGAAGATTTGAAACAGGATGCGATTAAGCTATTCAAGAAAAAGGCTGTAGAAAGAGGCAGATTAACAGAAGAAGCAGTACGGGTCAGTGATATTATACTGATGGAAGATTTACATTTAGTGGATGAAGATGATCATTTATTGCGGGCTGCTATGTTGGCTTTTTATGAAGATCCAGAAAAATGGGTAACGGGCTCTTATATAAAGATTGGATATTTTGGTAAATCAGATTCAGATTTATTGTATCAGGATGAAGTGCATGGTCCGTTGATCGAGCAAGTGGATAGGACGGTGGACTTGATTTAAACAAAGTATTTGAAAGCTTTGATTGATTACAAAGGAATCCAGAGAGTGGAGCAGTATATGTTTCATAGAGATGCATTCAGGGAAATTTTATTAAATGCAATTGTTCATAAGGATTATAGCGGATGCAATCCGATTCAGATCAGTGTTTACGAAGATAAAATGTATATCTGGAATGATGGTGTCATGCCTACGAACTTAACATCTACCGAAAAATTATTTCAAAAACATTCTTCGAAGCCATACAATCCGAAGCTAGCAGATATCTTTTTTAAGAGCGGGATGATTGAAGCATGGGGACGTGGCTTTGACAAAATTAAAGAAGCATGTGAAAAGTATGAAGGACCATTACCGGAGTATGATATAAGCGAAGATGGGATTATGGTTCTATGCAAGGCTTGTGATAAATATTTGAATTTATTACATGGTAATTCAGAAGAAAATAATTCGCTCACTTCAAATGAGCGAATTATGAGCGAATTAATGAGCGGAAAAATGAAAGAGCCATTAGAAAAAATATTAGAATATTTGAAAGATAATACAGAAATCACAAATGCAATAGGACAAGAATTAACAGGAAAGTCAACTGCACAGGTAAGAAGATATTTAAATGCACTTTGTGATGTTGGTATTATAAAAAGTAGCAAAGGAACAAAAGGTAACGTGTATTTGAAGAAATAGGTTATTCGCTCATTTTATTTGAGCGAATTAATGATCGAATAATTACAGCTAAAAACAAATGACATTGAGTTTACTTCATGAATAACCGATAGATTTTTCATATGCACAACCAAGAAAGGAGTTTCAGATGTCGAATATTTCTGATCTGCAAGGTAAAATTGAATATTTAGAGAAAGAAAATACGTATTTAAAAGACTTATTGACTCAAGCTGGAATTTCTTTTGAAAAAGAAGCACATGAAAGTCTAAAAGGAAAATATGATACGAATCAAGGTGCACGAATAATAAAAAAAGAAGAAATCACTGCAGAAGATGCGAATCAGTTCTTTAGCATGTTTTGGGGTAGAACGGACCTGTATAGTCAGAGAACCATTAAAAAAGCTACAGGTGAGGTAAACTATTACCCACAATGTAGCAAGTTTTGGAAAAATGGATGTCCAATATATCATGGGAAAATTAAGCATTGTGGTATGTGTGATTCTCCTGCATTTAGACAACTAGGCAAAGACCAGATTATCAATCATTTGATGGGAAAGAGAATAGATTCAACTGATGTGATAGGAGTGTATCCATTACTGCCAGATGATACATGTCGATTTATCGTATTCGATTTTGATAATCGTGAAAAGGGTGCAGAAAAACTTGAATTTGCAAATCTGGATGAAGCATGGAAAGAAGAAGTAGATTCTCTTAGAGAAATATGCGAAATAAATGGAATTGATGCACTTGTTGAACGGTCAAGGTCAGGAAGCGGAGCGCATGTATGGATTTTCTTTCAAAATAAAATTGATGCCTCCCTTGCTAGAACGTTTGGTAATGCACTTTTAAGAAAAGGCGCCGAAACAGTAAATTTAAAATCATTTCGCTTCTATGACAGAATGTTACCAATGCAAGATCATATGCCAAAAGGTGGTTTTGGTAATTTGATTGCATTGCCATTACAGGGACAGGCGTTAAAAGATGGAAATAGTGCGTTTGTTGATGCTGACTGGAATGCATATCCGGATCAATGGAAGGCATTATTGTGCATGGAAAAAATAGCAAAAGAATTTATTGAAGATAAAATTAAGGAATGGCAATTACTAAACCCTCTTACTAACGTAGAGCAAAATGAAATATTGAAAGAAACTGGTGAAAAACCATGGGATAAATCAAAGTGCTTTCATTTGGAAGATGTCAATGGAACAATGAATGTTATACTAGCAGATGCCGTATATGTTGACACCAAAAATCTGAAACCAAGAATCCAAAATCAGATTCGTGAGTTGGCTGCATTCAGTAATCCGATATTTTATAAAAATCAAGCAATGGGATTATCAAATTTTGAAAATGCCAGATATATTTATCTTGGAAGAGATGAAAATGGATATATTCGCATACCTAGAGGCTTGCTAGAACAGCTTACAGAAATGAATATGAAGGCATCGATTCCAATGAAGGTGGAAGACAAGCGCTGTACAGGAAAGCAGATTAAAGTAAACTTTATTGGAGAACTTAAAAGTTCCCAGATTCCGGCTGTTGAAGCTTTGGAAGAAAAAGAGACAGGAATTCTAAATGCTGCAACTGCATTTGGTAAGACAGTAGTATGTTGTAATATGATTGCGAGAAAAAAAGTAAATACACTTATTCTTCTGCAATCATCTTCTTTAATGGAACAGTGGGTAACATCCATTGAAAAATTTTTAAATATTGATGAAGTACTACCAGAATATCAAACACCATCGGGAAAAACGAGAAAGAGAAAAAGTATAATAGGAAGACTACAGGGAGCACATGACTCGACGACTGGAATCATTGATATAGCTATGGTTGGTTCGCTATGCAAAAAAGGTGAATTTCATAAAAGGTTAAAACAGTATGGAATGGTGATTCTGGATGAATGCCATCATGCAGCGTCGGATACTATTGTTGAGGTACTGCAGGAGGTTTGTGCAAAACATGTATATGGAGTGACAGCCACACCATTTCGTGGAGATGGTATGGAAAAAATAAATTATATGTTGCTGGGACCTATTCGATATAGATTTACATCTAAGGATAGGGCCAAAGAGCAAGGAATTGACCATCTGGTATGTCCTCGATTTACCAGAGCAGTAGCTCCTAGGTTTGGTAGTGATAAAATGCATCCGAATGAGGCATATTCAATTATTCGAGAGAATGAAGATAGAGATGAGCTGATTATTCATGATGTGAAAAAGTGCATCGATAATGGAAGAACTCCAGTTGTTTTATCAAAATATGTGGATCACTCCAAGCGACTGTATGAAAGATTGATTGGCTATGCAGATAAAACATTCTTATTATCGGGTAGTAATTCGAAGAAAGAACATAGTGAAATATTGCAACAGATGAATCAAGTGCAATCGGATGAAAGCATGATTCTTATAGCCACTGGGAAATTAATAGGTGAAGGATTTGATTTTCCAAGACTTGATACATTGATTATGGCGACACCTGTTGCGTGGAAGGGTGTTGTAGAACAATATGCAGGAAGACTAAACAGAGATTATGAGGGCAAAGAAGCTGTACTTATCTATGATTATGTTGATAGCCACATCCCTATGTTTGACCGGATGTATTACAAGCGTCTGAAAGCTTATAAACAGATTGGATATAATATTTATTCAGAAGGAAACGCGTCTAGGGAAAATGATAACGAAAACACCAATGCTATTTTTGATATAGACACCTATTTGGATGTATTCCAAAAAGATATGATCTCAGCGAAGAATGAAATCATTATATCAAGTCCTGCCATTAGTGGAAAAAAAGTAGATGAAATAATTGAACTTCTTAAAGAAAAACAACTATCAGGATTACATATTGTAATTGTAACATGGAAACCAGATGTTTATGGATATGGGGACAGTGCATACTGGATGGAGCTGCAGGAACGCATGCGTAAGTCTGGATTTGAAATGAATCTTGTAGAGGATTATTGCGACCATTATTGTATCGTTGATAAAGAAATTGCGTGGTATGGCAGCATGAATTTCCTGGGCAAAGAAGATACAGAAGATAATTTGATGCGTGTTTGTAGTAAAAATATAGCCAGTGAACTTCTTGAAATGACATTTGGAAAAGGCAATTATAGTGGAGAGAGTATGTAGATTTCTTTGCAACGCAGGATTTGCGTTAGAATAAGGTTGTTACATGAAATACACCAAATATATAGAATTAAATACAATACAAAATGATTGGAGTAAAGAAAATTGTCAAAATTAAATATTGATCAGCAAACAATAAAAGAATTATTTTCCAATAAGAGATCTGATTTTTTGATTCCAGATTACCAAAGACCATATGCTTGGGGAGAGGCAGAATGTCAAACTTTATGGGATGATATTTTTACATTTGCATTTCCGGAAAATGATTATTCAAGGTTTAAAAGTGATGAAGATGAATATTTTCTCGGACCAATAGTAACATTTAAAAATGATAATAGTAAGTTGGAAATTATTGATGGGCAGCAAAGATTAACAACTTTGATGCTCATGCTTAGGGCGTTCTATTCAAAGTTTGGTAATATGAAAGATGACAATGCTGTTAGTACAAGTGAAGATATTGCTAAATGTATATGGAAAACAGATGAATTTGGTAAACCAGATAAGAATAAGTTAAAGATAGATTCAGAGGTGTCTACAGATGAAGACAAGGAAGAGTTTTTATCATTACTAAAGTCAGGAAATATTGCAGATTCGCAAAAAAGTCGTTATACGAAAACTTATCGATTCTTTCAAGAGAAAATTAATGAATTTTTATCTGAGTATCCCTCTTATTTTGCATATTTACCAACAAGAATACTGAATAATTGTATTCTATTACCGATTGAAGCAGAATCACAAGATACTGCATTGAGAATATTTTCAACACTCAATGATAGAGGAAAGCCTCTATCAGATACGGATATTTTTAAAGCACAATTCTATAAATTCTATTCGAAACAAGATAGAAAAGAAGAGTTTATTAATCGTTGGAAAGAAATAGAAGGTATTTGTCAGGATATAATTGATGCACCATCAGGTTCGCCGATGGATGAGTTATTTACAAGGTATATGTATTACGAACGAGCAAAACAAGGAATAAAACTAACTACAACGGAAGCACTGCGTAAATTTTATGAAAAAGATAAATATGCTATTCTGAAACGAGAGGAGGTTCTTGGAAATCTGGAAGCGCTATTGTCATTTTGGAGAAGTGTTTATAATCAAGATGATAATTTCTTCTCGGATAGAATACTTAAAAGATTTGCTGTATTAAAATATGCCCCAAATGGAATGTGGACATACCTTGTTTCTGTATATTTTATGCAATATAAAGATCAGGATAATATGCTAGAAGAAAAAAATTTTTATATGTTCTTAGATAAGATTACAGCATTTATCTGGGCATATGCCTTTATGAGACCTGGTGTAAATGCTTTAAGAAGTCCAACGTATCCAGAAATGATCAAGATTGTTAATGGGCAGGAAGTTAATTTTGAAGATTATAAGTTTGATGTTGATAGTGTACGTAATGTGATAGAAAATTATGTATTTTCAAATGGTAGACCAATCACAAAATCAATGTTGGCGTGGTGGGCATATAATGACGATGAACAACCAGTGATTTTGTCTAATGTTGTACTTGAAATTGAACATATTTTTTCACGAAAAAGACAGGAGAATGAATGTACACTATCTGATAAAAATAGCCTTGAATCATTAGGTAATAAAGTGTTATTAGAAAAGAATATAAATATACGTGCATCGGATTATCGATTTACAGATAAGAAAAAATATTATCAGGGATTTACAGATGATAAAGGAAAACATAAGGAAGCAACAAAAGTTAAAGAGCTTGTGTCGATGGCAGCTAATAAAATTGATTTCTTAGAGTCGGACATTATTGAACGTAAGAAGCAAATTATCGAGGCTTTTATCGACTATTTGAATAAGAATAATCTTATTAGTGAGTAGTTATATTGCAAGCACTTAACTGCGGGCTATTACATATATCGTTGAAAGGTGGGATGAAATGCAACAGGAAAAATCTGTACATAAGCCAATGCTAACTGTTGATGGGCAAGTGCAGCATTTAAAAGACAAAGGTATTACCTTTCAATTGGTAAAGGAAGAAGAAGCGAAGGAATATCTAAGAAATAATAATTACTATTTTAAGCTGACTTCATATAGAAAGAATTATGAAAAGTTTATTGATGGGGATAATGAAGGTAAATATATTTCCTTGGACTTTGGATACCTGAAAGACTTAGCAATTATTGACATGGATCTAAGATATATGCTTGCTCAATTGTCATTTGATATTGAACATTATACTAAAATCGAGCTTTTACGATTGACGGAAGATTTAGGTGAAGATGGATATACAATATGTGATGATTTTATTAACTCACAAACAGAAGACCAAAGAAAAAGACTAATGAATGAAATTAACCGAAATGAAAATTCTGTTTATTGTGGAGATTTATTTTCCAGATATCCTGAAAAATTTCCTGTGTGGGTATTTCTAGAATTGATTCCATTTGGTCGACTAGTATCATTTTATGGATTTTGTGCAAATAGATTTCAAGATAAAACTATGAAGAAAAAACATTTCATGTTGAAGACGTGTAAAGATATTAGAAATGCAGCAGCTCATAGTAGCTGTATTCTGAATGATTTAAGGCCGGATACAGCTCAATATAATACAAGTTATAATGTATTGCATAAATTAGCTAGAATAAAGACTGTCTCAAAAAATGTTCGAGAGAAGAAAATGAGTAATGCACGAGTACAGCAAATTGTTACCCTACTTCATGTGTACGAAGAAATTGTTACAAGCACAGGTGTACAGGATAAAGCTGTTGAACGATTAAGGAAATTTGAAGAACGTATGATACGGAATATAGAGTATTATAAGGATAATGATATGATACGTACTAATTTTGAATTTTTGAAATTAGTGATTGACAACTGGTATCTGAACAAGTAAAATTATATTACATAAAAAAACGAATTCGTTTTGCGAGGGCTGTGCTGAAAAGTATAGCTCTATTTTTGTTATTGGGTAGAATTGGATTATTTTAATTGAACGACTCAAGTGTCTGGAAGAAAATACAAAATTTCGGTCAAAAAAATGACCGAAGAATGACCGAACAAATAAATATATGATAAACCATTTTCCAAGAGGTATCTTGTCCATTTGAACAGGATATGAACAAGATGCAATAGAAAGAAAGGAGTCACTTATGCAATATCCAAATATCAATATAAAACAAACTGGAATTTTATTAGAATCTATGATCAGAAGTTCCGGATATAGTGTTAAGTATATCCAGGAATATTTGCATTTATCGTGTCCGCAACCGATTTATAGATGGTTTAAGGGAAAGATTCTGCCTTCACTTGATCATATGTACGCATTAAGTATACTCCTTGGTGTTCATATGGATGAACTGATTGTTCCACAGAAACAGAACATCTTGGTTCGTTTTATGGAGCTTTCAAAAGATTCTACAGTAAAACGGTGTTTATCATATTATTACAAACTTTATCAAGTTGCATAGTTCATTGGATTATCTGTCCAATGAAAAATGATTACGATTATATTATCCTCTTATCAAACCGGAATAAACGGAGAGATAGGAGGATTTTTTTGATGAACATAATTTTAGAGCCAGCGGAGGTGACAGCTTGCGAGATTAGTCTTGAATTGTATACAGATATATTTTGTGGCAGATATGATTGCTTGGAGTGGCATACATATCAAAGCTGTGATAGCAGTAGCTATAAGGAAGTAATCGAAAACTCGGTAAATAGAAGAACGCTTTTACGGGTAATGAGAGATTTGGCTTTTCCTGGGTTGACTGGGTGCGGAGAAAATGCTGCATATGAGATAGAGCGTGCTGAGGTGGATGAGAGAGGGAAAGCCGCTAGAGATATGTATACTGAAATAAAAGCAAGAAATAAAATATGCAGAAATTTAGAAGTACCACCCGATACGAAAGTAATCAATGGAGGTATGTTATTAAGTAATTATCCGCCTATTGCTTGTACCTGTGGAAAGGAATTGCACCATAACAGATGCATGATGATTCATTTGGAAAAGAAAAATTACGATGTGCTATTGGATGCAGCGGCAATCGCAATGCTGGTATATGATTGGAAAATTGGTGAGGTTTTTGAATATGTTACAGGAAATAAAATTATTCGGGACATAGCTGTAATTGTAGAAAATCTATATCCGAATATCCCGCACCGCTTTGGAACATATAAAGAAGCAAAAAGGCTATATGACAAATTGCAGGAAACTTATAATAAAGAATATGAAAAAACAGCAATATGAGGGGCAAAAATGCAAAGGAGAAATGTGATGATAGGAAAACCCAAATATGCTTATCAGGAAGTTGTTAAATTCGCAATTGGAGATGAGATAAAAGTTGGCACAGTTGAAATTATTGATGCATATGGAACATTTTTTCAATCAGAAGAGCCATCGTATGATGTGTTGGTGAAGGAAGAAAATTGTCTTTATAAGCATATCAGAGAGTCAAATATTGATAACATTAACAGCTGACGAAAGGAGAGGGCGCAAATGACTAGAGGAAAAATTGTATTTATCGATAAGGATAGAAGAATTTATTCTACGGTTGAGTTTAACGGAGACTTGTATCCTAACCAGAAGAAAGGTTATGGGAGAGAAATCGTAACTCATTTTCAATATGGTGGATTTAAAGATGTTTATGCATTTGAACGATTTGTGGTAAGGTTTGATAATAAGCATTTTCAGTATGTTAAAAAAGATGGGATTGAAATGTTAAAACTAACAAAATACTGCCGGGCTAAAGGACTGAATTTTGAAAACAGTTTAACAGACTATGCTTACATTATAAATGAAAGTGATTTAGATATAGAAATTCATGGTAAAGATGGCAAGGTAATTGTACCAATTGAGACTATGGCTATTTTTCATTTTAATATCATGCAAGATATAGTAGTGAGACGCATTAACATCGAAGAAGTACCATTAGATAAAAGTGAATTTGTAAGAATCATAGACAGGCTTAGGGAATCTAGCGAACTGGTTGATAAGGTAAATGAACTATTTAGGAATAGCCGAGATAATGTAGATTGTGATTTTTGCAACGGTGCAGGACTACAGATTTCTCATGAGTCACTGGTTGTAAATTTGCTGGAAAAATTAATGAGAGATCATTACGAAAACATTTCTTATTACATTTACGAATTAAAATATGGGAAGCAGTATAAAGCAGGGATGATAACAGGTCCAGAGGGTAATGTTGATTTGAGTTCTCCTGAAGCGCTATATGATTATCTGGTACAAGAATACTTTGAGGAGGTTTAAATTAATGGTGAAATTAATAGCATTTGATACAGAAGAAGAATTGATGGAATTAACAGGGCTTTCTGAAGATGAGTTATGGGAAAATGGGTTTAATCTGGACGATTGGGATATAGGCTTTCAATCAGAGATAAAATTACATGCTGATCCGACACAAGAGGATCTTGAAGAAGAAATATGTAGACCTGGAGAATTACTGGCATCTTACCGTCTACCTGCTCATTGGCTTATGATGCAGATGAATAGTTATTGTATTGGAGCAAATTATGTCTTTCTTGATGAAAAACACTACTATACGGTTCATCATGCGTAGAGTGCGGAATGGGTGATAAATTGTTTTAGGAAAATGGGACATTCAAATCTATATGGATGATCACAACCTTCAGAACTAAAATGAGTAAAGATCTTCCTTCTGGTACTAAGTAGTGGTACCATCACAAATTTTCATTTGCTTTTTCAGTGAATCAATTTTATAATTATACCAATGGAACTGCAAACCACTGTCACATCATTTTATGATTAGAAATGACTGGATTGCAAGCCATTGGATACCATAAGAATGACGTGAAAATGCCTTGGTACTGGATTGGTACTAAAAAGCGTTTAAACGATATGGAATGGTTAAGAAAATCAGAATATACTATACAAATATGTATAGAAAGAGAATGAGATATACAAAAAAGTACAAAGAACTTTGCGAGTTTGAGTGACATAAAAACGCTGGGAAGCCGCTAAAAAAGCGACTTCCCAGTTTTTGCGTCAGCAAAATGTCAGCAGAATAAAATAACCATTAAAAAGTTTTAATGGTTATTTTGAATTGATTAGAAGGAAAAACAAATTGAACAAAGAGTAAAGACGAAGGGTTCTTAAGGGTATATGCCTTGAAGGACTCTTATTTTTATTGCAATCAAAGTATGGTGGTTGAGAGATCGAGGAATGCTGGTAACGATATTGTCCCTATCAGACAATTGGGATTTTAATTTGAAAGGCTTTTCAAAAATTCTACCAGACGGAGTAGATTGTATCCGTTCTAGTGTGAATGAATTAATGAAAAGAGGATATCTGACTGGTGGACAAGAGAGAACTGGGAGAGGGCGCTTTGGTAAAAATGTGATTGAAGTGCATCAGGTACCAGTTCCACCGCAATTGGAAAATCCGATTACGGTAAATCCGTTCACGGAGAAATTGAAAACGGTTCCTTCGATTACGGGCATACCGCATACGGAACATCCAACACAAGTAATTAATAACAAAGTAAATAACAAAAGAGTAAATAATCATCAATCAATCTTTCAGAGGAAGGATGGAGAGACGGAAGTAATACCTACGATATCAAAAAGTCTGGTTCCAATGCAAGAGCTGATAGAAAGGTTTGAATATTGTGAGCTGTGTCAAATCTTATCTTATCACCATCTATTACAAGAATGTAGGGAGTGCCAGTTATCACAATATGAAATCAAAGCACGTGTCATAGAGGAACTGAAATATCTAATCAGTTACGAAACTTTGGTTTTTGATGGAGATGGTGCAATGGTAGATGCAAGGCTAGCCTTGGATGGAGAAATGCAGACGTGGATAGATGCAGAATATAGTTTGGAACTTTGGTAAAATAAATTACAAATTATTTTATTGTGGAGAAATAATTTGACATGTGGTAGAATGGTTTTAAAATCGAACTATAATAATCTAATAGTTAAAAAATGAGGAACAATAAAAATGAATGAAATATTAGGATTTGTAAATGAAAAGGCAAAAGTATTAATGATTCTTAGAGAAAATCAATTGGAGATTGATGGGAATAATATTTGCCCATTAAATCAGCAAGAGATTGCAGATTTAGTACCTTGTGGAAAATTCAAAGCAAATCAGATGATAAAAGAATTGGTTGAACAAGGATATGTTAGAATGCTTCATACAAAGGGCAGATATGTGGTAACCGATAAAGGAAATGAAATTTTGAAAAAGATGTCGTTGGGGTAAAATTTTAGCCCAAGAAAAGTCTAAAATAGCTCAAGATTAGTCCAAGATTTAGCTCAAGATTAGTCTAGTGGAAAGGAATATAGATGATATATACGGATGAACAACTTATTGAAAAAATTAAACAAATGATTATTACATTCGAAGATGAGGTAGTTGAGTTTAAGGAAGCGCGCACAAGCTATTCCTTTAAAGATATCGGAAAATATTTTTCGGCATTAGGAAATGAAGCCAATATTAGAGGAAAGAAGGAAGCATGGTTAATCTTTGGTGTTGATAATAAAAAAAATATACTCGGGACAGCTTATCGTCAGGATGGAAACTTGCAAAACTTAAAAAAGGAAATAGTTGGAGGTACAAACGAAAGAGCGACTTTTATGGAAATCTATGACTTGAAAATAGATAATCATAGGATTGTAGCATTTCAGATTCCACCAGCAACTAGAGGAATTCCTGCAACCTGGAATGGAGCTGCATATGCACGGGAAGATGAAAATACGTGTCCGTTACCAATGGATAAGATGGATTTGATTCGTAGTCAAATAGGTGTTGATTGGTCGAAGGAAATAATTGAAAATGCTGATTTATCTGATTTAGATGAAGAGGCTGTTGCTTATGCAAGAGAACTGTTTATAAAAAAACAAAAATCATCACGAAAATCTACAGAAATGCTTGAGAAAATGAGTGATATTGAGATCCTTAACAAGGCGGGTCTTTTAATAAAAGGAAAAGTAACGAATGCTTCTTTAATTTTATTAGGAAAAGAGGAATCCTCGTACTTATTTGATGGATTTATTCCAAGGATTACATGGACTTTATATAGCGGAAGTGGAACAGCGAAAGCATATGAACATTTCGATATGCCCTTACTTTTAGCAGTGGATAAAACATATGCAAAGATCCGTAATGAGAAATACCGCTATATTGCAGGACAGCAAACTCTTTTCCCAGATGAAACATATCAATATGACCAGGATGTTGTAAAAGAAATACTAAATAACTGTATTGCACATTCAAATTATCAGCTACGCGGTAAAATCAATGTAGAGGAATTTGAAGATAGGCTTGTTTTTATTAATGAAGGAAATTTCATTCCTGAAACTGTAGAACAAGCGCTAGAAGAGGGATATAAACCACCATATTATAGAAATACTTTTCTATGCAGGGCGATGGTAAATCTGTATATGATTGATACAAATGCAATGGGAATACCAATGATGTATCAGATTCAAAGGGAAAAATGTTTCCCGTTACCTACGTATGACCTAGAGAATCCAAGTAGGGTAATGGTTACATTGTATGGAAAGATTTTAGATAAGAACTACACTCAGTTATTAAAATCAAATGGAGATTTGGATTTACAGACCGTATTATTACTTGATAAAATCCAGAAACATGAAACAATCTCGAAGGAAAGCTATAACGAGATAAAGAAGCTTGGACTTGTAGAGGGTAGATATCCTAATATATATGTTTCATTTAAAATTGCAGATATGGTAGGACAGAAGACAGAGTATGTTAGAAATAAAGGATTAAGTATAGATGTGTATAAGCAGATTATTACTAATGCACTGGAAACGATGGATAAAGCAAGCGTGACAGAACTTAAACAAGTTCTAGTAGGAGCCCTACCTGCAATATTGGATGATAAACAGCAGTCCAAAAAAGTATCTAATATCTTGCAGGCTATGAAGCGTGAAGGTATGGCTGATGTAGAAGGAACTGGACATGCTGCAAGATGGTATTTAGTTGAGAAATAATCGTTGGACTAATCTTGGACTAAAATATAATTTTTAGCCCAAGATAGCCAACGAAAAATAATATTTTAAAGGTATATGAAGAAATCGAAGCCAATCAGGTTTTTGGTGCAACAGAAATAAAGAATATATTGAAATGTTCAACTTCTACAGCTAAGAATGTTATGAAGAAATTAAGAAATATGGAAGTTGTTACAGAGGTTAAAGGAAGAGGAGAAGGAAAGTACATCTTCAAAATAAATAAAACTAATTTGTAGTGTACAAAATCAGATGAGCAAGAAGGTGAGAACATGGACAGCGTTTTTAATATTATACCCAATAATTTTTTTAATCCGTTATCAAGCAACAGTAATTACAAAATTAATTCGGTACTTCTACAATTTATTTATGAACAATATGATAATGAAATATCCTATAGGATTAAAAGAAGTATATTACGAGATGAAATGGCATATTTCATTTCGAATAATTTTGATTTCTTTGTTTCAGATAGTGAAACTGCAGCTAAAAGCTATCAGGATATGGCAAGCGATTATTTGAGAAAATTTGCTAGTAAAGACGTGGCCTGGATAGAAGAGGAGTTCGATGATTCAACCTTTGAAAAATACATAGTGATAACAGAACAGGGAATTCTGTTGGCAGAATTGTTAACGCGATTAGAGAAACCGGAACGGGAAGAGCTATCTAGTTAAGACTACATGTTAATGCCATACTTTTAACGTAAAAAGCCAAGTAATCTGAAAGTTTCTGACTGGAAAATTCTCGTATATATGAATTGATTAATTCGTATTGAATATTTTGGGTTAGAGGTGTTTGCAGTAAGGTTTCTTTAGATATTGTAAATGATTTTTCAAGTTTTTCTGGAAAGGCAGATAAAAAATATCGTAGCGTTTCTGTCAAGGTACTTTCGAAAACAGCATATGCATAGATAAATCTTGCGTTTAAATTGTTATCTTGAGTATTTACTGATTTTTCAATAATTTCAGTATACTTGAATCAATTTGTTTGATAATTGCATTACATATAAATAACCTTATTTTCATAAATTTTCCTCGCTCAAATCAAAGGATATTTGTTCGTAGTTTGTTTTAGAGAGTTGTTTGTTATATACAATGTTCAAGAAACTCTCGTATTATTTTTTTGCCTGCATAATAATGGAAGGGATTTATTGATATCAGTGTTTTCTTTTAGCTATGTGCCTTCGTATACAATTCTTGAATTTCTGCAGGTAAGTTATCTGGAATCATTTCTTTGATTTGTTCCTCGTTTCCATCTGCAATTGCCGTTTCGTAATACCAGCATTTGAACTTAAGCACTGCAAGTGTTTTTTCAAGAGATTTCATTTCATTTTCAATTGCATTTTTCTGTAGTTCAAACAATTCTTTTCTGTTTTCGTAGGTTGAACTTCCTTCTGTAACCCATTTAAAAAACTGTTTTATATCTATGATTTTCAGTCCGGATTTCTTGAGGCATTCAATAACATGAATAGCCTCGATTTCATTTACACTGAATTTTCTAATATTCCCTTTTCGCTCCATGTTTGGAAAAAACCCTTCTTTATCATAATATCTTAAAGTAGAAATGGGAAGTCCGAACATCTCTGATACTTGTCCAATTGTGTACATAAATTATAATTATCCTTTCATTGTAAAATATAACTTAGCAAAAAATAAAGCAAAAAATATCTTGATCTAAAGTTAGGTTTAGGTATTAGAATAAATTCATTATAAGGCATATTGCCGACAATAACAAGTTTATTTCACAATGGAGGAATTATTTATGATGAAGACAGAAGAACTGAAACTGGTAGCGGACTGGGATAAAACATTCCCAAAGAGCAATAAGGTAGATTATAAAAAAGTAACATTTGTTAACAGATATGGCATTACTCTAGCAGCCGACATGTATACCCCAAAGGATGTTTTTGATAAATTACCTGCAATAGCAGTGAGTGGACCTTTTGGTGCAGTGAAAGAGCAATGTTCAGGTCTTTATGCACAGACTATGGCCGAAAGAGGTTTTCTTACGGTTGCATTTGATCCATCGTTTACAGGAGAAAGTGGTGGTTATCCTAGATATATGGCATCTCCTGATATCAATACAGAGGACTTTATGGCTGCAGTAGATTTCCTATCCGTACAAGAGCAGGTGGATGCTGACAGAATTGGTATCATTGGTATTTGTGGATGGGGAGGAATGGCACTGAATACGGCTACTCTTGATACAAGAATTAAAGCAACAATTGTCTCTACTATGTATGACATGACAAGAGTAAGCGCAAACGGATATTTTGACTCTGAGAATAGTGAAGAAGCCAGATATACGAAGAAACAAGCTATGATTGCACTTCGAACAGAGGAGTATAGAAAAGGCGAGTATTCTAGAGGTGGTGGATGCTTACCACTTCCAGTTTCAGAGGAACTACCATTTTTTGTGAAAGACTACAGTGAATACTACAAAGGCAGAGCATATCATACAAGAAGTCTTAATTCTAATGATGGCTGGAATAGTATTGGATGTCTCTCTTTCATGAATCAGCCTATTCTTAAATATAGTAATGAAATAAGAAGTGCAGTGATGATTATGCATGGTGATAAGGCTCACAGCTTCTATTTTGGAAAAGATGCTTATGAAGCAATGATTCAGCATAGCAATTATACAGATAATAAGGAATTACTAGTAATCCCCGGAGCGGTTCACACCGATCTTTATGATAATCCGGATGCAATTCCATTTGATAAAATGGATGATTTTTTAAACAAAAATATGTAATAGAAAGTTGAGATATATTCGATGCCCAGAGCGCATTTAAGAAAGACTATATATCATTATGCATATTAGCAGTAATTTGTTTGACGGCTTGTGGAAAAAATATAAACGATACCCAAGAAACTTCAACAGATAAGATGATGAAAGAAGATCCGGAGACTGTGGCAAACGAATCTGAGGATGTGTATCATATGGTGTCAGAAGAAAGTACGGAGTCTGAAATGAAATTGTATATTAATGATTTGGAAATTCCAGTAATCTGGGAAGATAATGAAACGATTGATGAGATAAAGTCTGATTTAAAAAAAGGGGATATTTGTGTATCGATGTCTATGTATAGTAATAATGAGCAGGTTGGATCATTAGGGAAAAGTTATACAACGGAAGACAAGCAGATGACAACTGAAAATGGATTTATCTGAAGATGAAGTGACAGCCCTTTTAGGAAATGGAAATATAACACTAAGAATTTTTATGCTGTGAAGTTGAAAACTGGAGGATAAAAAATGGATAAGGATTTACAAGAATTACTAGATGCATTAAATGCAGGAGAACATATAGAATCGGGTTCCAAGAAACATAAGACAATGCTTAAAACCTCTCAGGATGCATTAAAGATATTGGATAAACTGAATAATTCATACCATGAACAGAATGAAATTAGAGAAATATTGAGTGAATTAATTGGGAAGAGAGTTCCGGAGAATATAACAATTTTTACACCTTTTTATTCTGAATTTGGGAAAAATATAACGTTTGGAAATAATGTGTTTATAAACTTTGGTTGCCATTTTCAAGATCAAGGAGGTGTCTATATAGGAGATGGAGCATTGCTAGGTTCTAATGTTGTGCTTGCTACAATTAATCACAATATGGATCCAAATAAGCGTGCAGATATGACTCAGCTACCGATTCATATTGGTAAAAATGTATGGATTGGGGCAAATGCAACGATTCTTCCAGGCGTTACAGTAGGAGACGGTGCAGTGGTCGCAGCTGGTGCGGTGGTTACAAAAGATGTTGCAAATAATAGTGTTGTTGGTGGCGTACCAGCAAAAGTAATAAAGGAATGGAAGAAAATATCATGAGTAAAATAATTGTTCAAACAGCAGGTAGAAAAGAACTAGGAGAATTTGCTCCAGAATTTGCTCATTTCAATGATGATGTATTATTTGGAGAGAACTGGAATAATCAAGATATCGATGTAATGACAAGAAGTATTATTACAATAGTCGCACTGATTTCATCAGGTATTACAGATAGTTCACTAAAATATCATTTTGAAAACGCAAAAAATCATGGTGTTACACAGACAAAGATTTCAGCTATCATTACACATGTTGCGTTTTATGCGGGATGGCCAAAAGCGTGGGCAGCATTTAATCTGGCAAAAGAAGTATGGGAAGCAGAAGGAAATAAGTTGCAATGTGAAGATGAGAAAATGAAGAAACATAGAGAATCTATGATTTTTCCGATAGGAAACCCCAATGATAGTTTTGCACAGTATTTCAAAGGAAAAAGTTATTTAGAAACGATTTCAACAGAGCAGGTAGGAATTTATAATGTCACGTTTGAACCAGCTTGCAGAAATAACTGGCATGTGCACCATGCTAGCAGTGGTGGTGGCCAGATTCTTGTGTGTGTAGCTGGGCAAGGTTACTATCAGGAATGGCAAAAGACTGTAGTCGAAATGAAACCAGGTGACTGTATCAATGTTCCATCAGGTGTAAAGCATTGGCATGGTGCGGCCCCTGATAGCTGGTTTAGTCATCTTGCAATTGAAGTTCCAGGAGAAGAAACTTCGAATGAATGGCTAGAGGAAGTAAATGATGAGCATTATAATTAATATCTATTAGAGCGGAACAAATGAAAATGCAAAAAATGCATAAGAGATGATTGCCAAAGAAATGATTGCATAGATCAATAAAACCAGGACAGTACTAGAAAATATTTCTAGAGACTGTCCTTTTTTTAAGCTATGTTATAATAAAAGCAAAAATAAAACCTATTATTAAAATAGCGTTTATCCTTATCTTTTGGAAATAACATTAGGGAAAAGGCGGTGCAATATGCGAAGAGTACCATTATAATATATTCGTGAGGGGCATTATAATGCAAAACAAATATATACAACGAATGGACAGATGTTAATTGGTGCGGATGTAAAATTATCCCAGCTATATATTGATAAGCTAAGGGCGGCTGGTTTTCAGAGCCTATATATACATGATGAGTTTTGTGAAGCGGAGATTACAGAGGTCATTAAGCCACAGTTAATGGCTCAAATTGAAACAATCTCTAAAAATATAACAAGGCTTGCCAGTGCGCAGTTAAGTATCATCACGAAAAAAGAAGAAGTTTCCAGTTCGATCACAGATTTTGAAGAGATACTGGATCAGATCATGTTTGATCTGATTGAAAATACTGAGGTCGTTAATAATCTGATGAGCATTTCTACATATGATGATTTTACATTTAAGCATAGCCTGAACATGATGATGATTGCATTGGTTATGGGAAATGAACTGGGATTAAACCAAATTCAGATGAAGGAACTTGCAATGGGATGTATGTTCCATGATATAGGGAAACTATTTGTTCCAAAAGAAATACTGAATA
>JAQVGE010000095.1 GCA_028696935.1 Minisyncoccota bacterium
GGCACAACGAAGGGGACAGTTTTATCCGGAAGGTCGCCGCTATCCTCAGGCGCAGCTGCAAGCCGAACGACGTTGTTTGCAGCTGGGGCGGCGACGAGTTTCTGATATTGATGCCGGACGCCACGACCGAGGAAGCGGAGCGCACAATCGACAAGATTCTTGCGCACTGCGTCGAAGAGAGCAGCGAGCGGCTGCATCTGAGCATCGCCCTTGGGTACGCTTTGAAAACGGGAGAGAAGGACGATATTCAAAAGGTGCTGCGCGAGGCGGAGCACTGGACGTACCGCAGAAAGCTAATGATTGAAAAAAGCTTTCGCAGCAGCGTGATCAACGCGCTGCTTTCCACACTCGCGGCCAAGAGCGAGGAGACGGAGGAGCACGCGGAACGATTGCAGCACTACTGCGGTAAAATCGGAAGGATTCTGGGCGTATCCGCAAAGGAGCTGGATGAATTGTCGCTCTTTGCCATGCTGCACGATATTGGCAAGGTTGGCATCAACGACGCAATTTTGCAAAAACCGGGCGCGCTGACTAAGGACGAGTGGCTCGAAATGCGGAAACATCCGGAGATTGGCTACCGTATCGCACAGAATAACATCGATCTTGCACCGATTTCGGAATATATCCTGGCTCATCACGAACGCTGGAACGGGACAGGGTATCCGCGTGGCCTCTCGGGGGAGGAAATCCCGCTTGCGGCGCGCATCCTTGCCGTTGTGGACGCATATGATGCAATGACCAGCGAGCGCGTCTATAGCAAGGCGAGAAGCAAGGAGGAGGCTGCAGCGGAGATCCTGCGTAACGCCGGCACGCAGTTCGATCCGCAAATTGCGCATGTATTCGTTGAGCAGGTGCTGGAGACCGATTAGACGTTTTTGTGAAGACGAGGTTCGCCGTTTACGGCGAACCCTCTCTATTATGGGACTTTTTGGGGCTCCGTCCGCGGCCGCGCGGCGGGAGCGATGTAAACCCTTGTGCCCTCTGCGTTGATCGTATTCCTTTCTGCACTTTGCTCCGGCATCCGCGAAGCAGTTATATTTAAGCCTCGATCTGCAGACTACCGGGTAAAAGCTGCTATAATAAGAAAATATACAAGAAAAGAATATGTTGAAGACCGTCCCCCAAAGCGTCCCCGCTGCGCAAGCGCCATTTGACCCTGGCTGAAAAGGAAGCGCCGGTCACACCGCGGCGGCTTCGGACCATCCGTTCGCTCTTGACATATTCCGGGAAAATGCTATAAATACATTAGCTGTTCGCTCTTCCGTTTTATGGCTTTTCCATATGAAGGCGACGCGCGAATGCCAGTGTTTTGGCCGGGAGGGTTCATTTGGATATTGCTACGGATAAACAGGTTTTGAAACCTGTTACTGTCAAAAGGGCCAGCGAGGAGATCTACGATCAGATTCGTCAGAAAATAACGGACGGCGAATTGAGACCGGGCGATCGCCTGCCTTCCGAAAAGTACGTTATGGAAATGATGCACCGCAGCCGCGCGACCATCCGGGAGGCGCTGCGCATGCTCGAAGGGGACGGCTACATTAAAACCATTCCGGGCAGCGCGGGTGCCGTGGTGCAAAAGCTCGACACGCGGAGCATGGAGCAATCGTTCGACGCGCTCTTGCGGCTTGAGCGGATCAGCATCCGGGAACTCGGCGAACTGCGCGACGTCATTGAGGTGCAGACGGCCGGCTGGGCTGCGGAACGCAGGATGCCGGAGGACCTCGAGGCGCTCCGCGCATACCTGCGCCTTGAAAAGAAATATGCCGGAAATACCCGCGCTTTCTTTATGATTGGCGGGGACCGTTCCGAAAACGGATTCCATATCCTCCTTGCCAAGGCCGCGCACAACGATTTTGCGCAGATGATCGAGCGAGTGATCGGAGCGAACGTTCGGAACTATGTTTTGGAGGAAATGGCGCGCGTCTCCATTGAGGACCAGGAAAAGCTGTGTCGCGCAATTTTCGAAAAGCATTCCCGCGTTGTGGAGGCCATTGCGGATCAGGACCGTGAGCGTGCGATGGACGAAATGCGGTATCGCACGGTTCCGTTCACGAGCGACAGTTATATTGAGGACTATACGAACAAATAGCGGAACCCGCTATCAAGCGACGGATCCTCCGCACCCAGACACAAGACCAGCGATAATTTGGCGCCATTTTTGATGGCGCCTTTCTTTTGTTCTGCCGTATGGCGCGGAGGGCGTCTTTGGGAACAACAGCTGTGCAGCACAAGCCGCTGCCGTGCAAGATGCAAGTTCCCGTTGCAGACTGTGAAAACACTGGACAAGGCAGCAGATTTGTGTACAGAAACTGTTGCGTCTGGGTTGACTTAGTATACTAGGTATGCTATCATCATGGTGTTCAAATCAGTTTGCAGCTCTTTATGGATAGAAAGCTGGGAAAAGCAATGGATCATGTATCAAGAGAAGTCTGCCCGAAAAAGGATATGCCGGGTCGAACCACGAACGCTGCTTTTGGAAAAGAAGGCGTTGCAAAAATCGCCACAACGGATTGCTTTGTCGGGTATGCGACATTTTCTCCCAAATATGGCAAAATGAAGCCGCATTATCATGAGAATGAAATTATGTATGTTGTGGACGCGAAAGATGCGTTCGTGCGTTATGGCGATGCACCGGATCGGATGCATAGCCGCGACGCGCTGAAAAAAGGCGACATCATCCGTGCCCGTGAAGGCGAATGGCACCTCTTCGAATTTGAAAGCGAAGACGGCTTTCTGGACCTCATTCCGTTCTTTACGGTTCCTCTCGGACATACGATTGAAGCAGAATAAGAAAAGAAGTAGTACAATGACGAAAATACCGGAAAAGATGAAGGCGGCATACCTGGTTCAGCCTCGGAAATTCGAAATCCGCGAAGTGGAAACCCCAAAGATTTGCGGCGAGCGGCAGGTCCTGGTAAAGACGAAAGCGGTTGGCGTCTGCGGCTCCGACTTACACGCCTGGAACGGCGCGCACAAGGACGTGACGATGCCGGCGATCCTGGGGCACGAAATCGTAGGCGAGGTGGTAGCGTGCGGCAGCGCGGTAACGAACGTGAAGGTCGGCGACCGCGTGGTCAGGGAACCCATCGATTATTGCGGGAAATGCTATGCCTGCACGCACGGCCGCCCCAACGTTTGCCCGGATTTGAAGGTGTGGGGATTTGCGCACGACGGCGGACACCGTGAGTACTTTGTATCGGAATGCGAAAAACTCTATCGTTTTCCGGATTCGGTGGACTGGAAAGTGGGCGCGATGATCGAGCCGTATACAATTGCCGCGGAGGTTAACGACCGCGCGAATATTTGTCCCGGCGATACGGTCATGATCCACGGCCTCGGGCCGGCCGGGATTTCGGTTGGCGACTGGGCGAAGTACCACGGTGCGACGGTGATTGCTTCCGACGTAATCCCAAGGCGGATCGCGACGGCACAGGAGTTTGGGTTCGATTATGTTCTGGACGCGGGAAAGGTCAATGTTGCGGAAGAGGCCATGCGCATAACCGGCGGAAAGGGCGTTAACGTCCTTGTAGACGCGGCCGGGTTCCCGGGAGCGCTGGACAACGCGCTGGACCTCGTCTCTCCGCTGGGGAGAATCGTTCCGCTGGCGATCAACTTTGCGTCGGTTCCGGTCAATATGACCTGGGTGGACCTGAAGGAAGCGGCAATTGTCGGTTCACGCCTGGAATCCGGCAAGTTCCCGGTCGTGATCGACGAGCTGAAGGCGCACGAAGCGCACATAAGGAAACTTGTTACGCATACGTTCCCCTATACGCGGATCAACGAAGCGTTTGAGCTTGCCGCAAGCAGAAACCCGGATGTTTGCAAAATCGTAGTTGAGTACGAATAAAAAAAGGGGTTGTCAGAAATGAAATGCATCGACGCGCATATCCATATCTATGAGCACATGAACGGCTATGGATTCATGGGGGAATTCCGGATGCTCCCGGACGGAACGTTCCGTATGGCGGGCGGCGAATGTGGAAAGATGGTTCCCAAAGGATTCGGGACCACCGGCGTTTCCGCCGAACGGATGCTTGCGTTTATGGACGAAATGGAGATCGAGCGGGCGGTCCTGCTGCAGGGCAGCGCGTATGGATTCCAGAATGAATATGTTGCCGAGAGCGTTCAAAAATATCCGGACCGCTTTACGGGAACCGCGACGATCGACCCCTGCATTCGTATGTACGACCGCGTACTGGACCGGCTTACGAACGAACTGGGTTTCAACAATTTTAAAATGGAATGCAGCGAGTTCGGCGGATTTATGGGCTATCAC